>CALNBW010000001.1 GCA_937874815.1 uncultured Bacillota bacterium
GAAGCAGAGAAGGACCTGAAGAATTTCGTGCCCGCAGACTTCCGAGAAAAGCAACTGGATAAGTTGAAACAGTATCGCAGCAAGGAAATTCTGCGCTCCTCCTTCGAAATCTGCACGCGGACGGGGGTCCATCTAGGCGGGTGCAACTCCTACCGCATCAATGACTATTATCAGTGGATACCGAGGACAGCAGGGGGCGGCGGTTACCGAACGCTCGGCTTAGATATCTCTGAGAGCGCCTACTGGGGCAAAGGTTACGGTACCATGGCCCTGGTCGCCTTTATCAACTACTTTCTGGCGCACGAAATACAGCCCCTCTACTTGCAGACTTGGTCAGGGAATCTGCGCATGGTCCATGTTGCCGAGAAACTTGGCTTCGAAACCTGCCAGCGCGTGCCAAGTGAGCGCACGGTGCGGGGCCAGCAGTACGACGGCCTAACTTTCAGGCTGGACCTAGCCAAGTACGAGACTTTTCGGCAGCTCTACATGGACCGCGGGGACTATTAGCGAAACAGCCGGCCAAACGGCCGGCTGCTCTACTACCTACACACAATTTTCAATTACCCCTCGACGTCGTAACCTACATCCCTAATAGCATTCGCCATGGTCTCCTGAGAAACCAGGCTTTCATCATACTGCACCTTGGCTTCCCTAGTGGTCAAATCAATCTCCACTGTTCCTACCCCTTCAAGATCGCCTAGCGCACGAGCAACTGCTCGCTTGCAGCCACCTCAGGTCATACCGATAACTTTTAACGTAATGCTCTGCATACAGACACCTCCATTTTCTACGATTATACCCGTACCGGGTATGTCTAGTAAAGCATTAGACCTCACTTCTGTTTCGGCCAAGAAAAAAAGACCGCCCAAATGCTCTGCACGCACCTGGGCGGTCTTTCTTGGCCTTAGTTAGCCTGCAACGACGTTGAAGTTTACATCCTTGTAGCTCATTAGCGTATCAGCCATCTCTTCACCATAATCCTCGGCAAGGTCGGCTAGAACCTTGGCAATAATCTGCTGCCCAGCAGCTCGGAAAATAGCCACTGTCACTTCGCTATATGACCAGAATGAGTTCGCACAATGATATTCGAAGGAGCGCAAGCCCTCCGGGCGTTTTGCTCTATCTGATTCAGGAGTTAGGCCGGCATCCCGGATAATGTGGACGCAGCAATCACTCCTATGTAAGGTTTGCAGAACATCAAAAGTCAAATACGGGTTGAATCCACGGCAGATAGAATTATCAAGATGTTCGCAGTAGACATGACCAGCCTCTACAAGCCCCATTTCTTTGAACTGGGCATGCCAGGGGCACCGGGTGATATGGGTTTCAAAATCAGGGCCCCAAGTTATTACCTCCGACTGATTAGAAATGCCCATTTCTTCTATGTCTGCTGTGCTTACCCACTCGCCATAACGGCAATAGGTCTCGTACGTAAGCTCTTCACCGTTGCGGATTGCTAATTGTGCCATCCTGCGGCCGCGCTGCTCGGCATGATACTGGGTGCCATGAATGAAAGCTTTCTTACCTTGTTCGCCGAAGGCTTCAGTAAGGTGAACGTAGAACTTAGCGGCAATATAAGCATGAACCTTTTCATTGAATCCCATGATCGTGCTCCTTTCTAACAAACCATAGTCCTGCCCCAGCCAACATACCGATGCTGGGTGCCTATTACCTATGATAGGCTGGGCACTGGTAGCGTGGCTTGCCCCGGCTAGTTTCACCATACTCGATGGCTGATGTAGGACAGCCGCAGATACAGGCCATGCAATGAGTGCACTGAGCTCCCCAGACGGGGCTTCCCTCTTGCAGCCGGATGTTGCCCAAAGGGCAGACATCGGCGCACTTGCCGCAGGATACGCAGGCGTCCGAGACGGTAAAGGGCTCAGCTTTGATAATAAAGCGATAAAGAGCGGCGTTGACTATGCTGGATTTCAGTCTGTCGATGATACTCACCTTGGGCGCGGGGAAATCCAGACCATCATGAATATAGGCGGCACCGTTTTTCAGGGAGGGAAGAGCGGCGGAGATGATTTCCTGCGCCTCCGTCTGCTCCGGGGCGTCGAATAAAGCAATATAGTTTTCCGGCATGACCACCTGCAAAACACCTTTATAATTAAAGTCTTTCTGGGCGCAAAGAGCCGCAAGTTTTGCCCCGGCGTTGCCGATTTCGCTGCCGC
>CALNBW010000002.1 GCA_937874815.1 uncultured Bacillota bacterium
TGGTCCCACCAGCTTTTAGTACATTCACCCAGCGCTCGGCAGCCGGTGCGCCCTCTTCCTGGATGGCTTTCGCCACGTTGGTGCCTATGGTTAAGCCGGCAGAGTAGCTGTAGGGGTAAAGACCGCGGTAATAGTGGGCCTGGCGCATCCAGACCAGGCAGGCGCCTTCATCGATCACTAGGTCTTCGCCCCAGAAGTCGGACAGGATTTCGCCCTGCACCTTGTTGAGCACGGTGGCGGTGATAGGCTTGCCTTGCTCCGCCATGGCATAAGTGCGGCGCTGCAGCTCACCTTCAATCAGGTGGCGGACGAAATTATGATGGTAGGTCATTAGGAACTGCATCAGCAGCCAGCGACGCATGCGCACGTCGTTGGATTGCGACAGGATGTAGTTACCCACCAGTATCTCGTTGATGGTGGAAGGTGCTTCAATAAAGAACATAGTGGGGCGCGTGTTGGCTAGACGCTGATGACGCTGTGCCATCACCCCTTGGCCGGCATGCCCCAGCTCATGGGAGAGGGTAAGGGCGTTACGCATCTGGTTGGACCAGGTCATGCTGATGTATGGGTGCACCCCATAAATTGAGCTGCAGAAAGCGCCTGTGCGTTTACCTATGTTATCCGCCCGGTCGACCCAGCGGTTCTTCAACCCCTGGTCGATCTGCTCCACATATTCTGGACCGAGTACAGACAAGCCGCCAATGATAATTTCAGAGGCTTCTTCATAGGTGGTGGCGGGGTCGAACTCTGGATCAAGTGGGGCTTCCAGGTCGCAATAGAGCAGCTGCTTTAGCCCCAACACTTCTTTACGCAGCCGGGCGTATCGGCGCATGTGCGGTGCCAACTCAGTGAGGATGACATCGTGCAGGTTGTTGTAGATGTCGATATTCACTTCCTGCTGATCCAGTAGCATGTGGATGGCAGAATCAAACCCGCGCAGTTTAGCTTCTACTACATTCTTTTTCACTTCTGTGCCCCAGCAGGTGCCATAGGTATTGCTGTAAGCCTTGAGGGCATTAGTGGTAGCCGCATAGGCGTTGTGGCGCAGAGTCATATCTGCTGCCGTTTCGTGCCGTCCCATGGACATGGGGTGTAATTGGCCCTTGGAATCGGGCACCGCATCGAAAGACATGTCCGCAGTACGGGAGTTCTCATAGATGCTGCCGGGGGCGTTTAGCACTTCAGTGAACGCGGCCAGCACCATCTCAGTTTCTGGGCTGAGCAGATGGGGCTTCTTCTCAATCCACTTCTCAATAGTGATGCGGTATGGCTCCAGCCCGGGCTCCAGCTCTAAATATTCCCGCAGTCGCCCCTGGGGCAGGCTGAGCGATTCCGATTGCATGAATGTGGTCGCTGCCTGTACGCTGGCCATCAGCGATCTAGCGCGGGCAGCCATTGCCTGATGAGCCGGGTCGGTACCATCGCTGGACTGATGGAAGGAAGCGTATGACGACGCTTTAATCAGCCTCTTCTGCAGAGCTTCCTGTGCTTCGAAGCATTGCAGCAGTATCTGTGGCCCCTCGCCCAACCTGCCTTGGAACTGGGTGACCGTGCCAACTAATCCCGGGAGGGCCGCCATTTCTTCCTCCCAAGCCTCTATGGTGGGAAAGATGTCTGCCAGGTTCCAAGTTTGCTCTAACGGAACCTTAGCACGGGTAAGACGCTTTGCCAATAAGATCTCCTCCTTGTCCTGAGAATGAACCCAGGGAATTTGATGTTCCCAATTATCTTCGCTACCCGAATCAACACTCCTGCAAGATATAGTGATGCATGCATCGTGTATCATGAGGTGCCACCCCTGGCTATAATTCTAGTAACTTAAAAATTGATTCTAAAAGACTTATAATATAGAGATATAGTACTCTGTCCTTGGGCGCAATAATTAGAACGGATAGGGGGTGAAAATATGAGGAACAAAAGAATTGCTGTAGCTTTTCTCGTGATCCTGATGGTAGGCACCCTTGCTCTGCCGGTATTTGCTCGCGTCCCGACGTGTCCGGAATGTGACAATGGCGAGCTATGGCCGGATGAGACTGAATACTTATCGTGGAAAACTGTGTATTATATCGCCTGCGATAAAAACCCCAGGTATAAAGACGCAGTGCAGGAACGCATAGTTAGGGAATCCTGGACATGCAATAATTGCGGGATAAGCGACGTTAGAGTATCAACAGAATCCCGAATCGTCTGTGGCCACTGATAGGTGCAAAGGGCGGGGTAACCCCCGCCTTTTTCCTTTCTGTTGTTATCGATTCGTAGGAAGGAGAATTCTAATGAAAGCAAAACATGTGACGGTGCTTGCTCTCGCTGGACTAATAGCCGCAATTAGCACCGGCTGTGCGGGGAAGCCGCCGAAAAGCTGTCTGGATGTGATGCAGGCCGTATTCGACACCCTCTCGGCCTCCGAGATGCGGGGCCGCCGGGTGGGTACTGCGGAGAATATCATGGCCGGCGAGTACATAGCCCAGGTTTTTTCGGAAATCGGGTTAGCGCCCCTTTGGGGCGATAGCTTTGCCTGCCCCTACGAGCAAGAGATCTTTGACGCTGAAAAGGCCGACCCTCGCTTGACGGCTCACCTGGTCGACGGCAGCCAGCGTGAACTTAAGCTGGGCAGCGAGTTTGTTTTTCCACTTAGGAATGCTCCCGTCGACCGTACGCTTGACGTTACATACGATTTGAACGACCCTTCCCTTGCCGAGAAGATATACGTGGACAAGGCCATGCCGAGCCTGTTGCCGCCCACGGGTGCCATGTTTGATATTTACTCGAATGAATCAGGGTATGTAAGTGCGCAGCCTGCCAAACAGGGCGTCCGGCGCGATATCAAGATTGAGAAGGGCGTATTGCAAGAACTCCTGAATACCGGGTTGACCGCTTTTTCGGTTTCCTGCCGCGACACCAAGACGCTGTCGGTCCAAAATAACTATATCGGTGTGATTAAGGGGCAGGATTGCACTCGAGCGGTGATCATCGGTGCCCATTTCGATGGGGCGGGAGGCGATGGGGACGTGTTTTCGCCGGGTGCTATCGATAATGCCTCAGGCGTTGCGACCATGCTGGGCGCGGCCCAATTACTTAGCGAGGGCAAAAAGCCACCCATTGACATCGTGATTTGCGCTTTCAATGGCGAGGAAGGCGATCGACGCTATGGTGCAGATGCGGCAGCTAGCGACCTAATGTCGCTCTACGAGGACTCCTATTACATTAACGTGGATTGCGTGGGGCTAGCAGATAATAAACCCTACCAATACCGGGCGACGGGTAACCGTCCGCTGGAGGATGCATTCGGGGCTGCCCTACAGGCTGCCGGCTATGCCATATCGGACGAAGAAGGGGCCGGCGATTGGACATCGTTCGACCATGCCGGTGTGGCTGCGGTCAACCTCTCCCAGAATGCATTTGGCATAGTGCATACGACCGCCGACCGCCCGGAGGCGGTCGACGTTGAAGCCCTGCAGGGCCTGGCGGCCTTCCTAGTAGAATTCGTTCAGAGCAGCGGCGATAACATTTATGCTCAGGGCAGCAATTCTGCTCAGAGAACCGAGAAGAAAGCGGCCGCCCAAAGGCAGCAGTTTGTTGACAGCCTGAGCCTGAGCTTTCACGACAGCTATATGTTTGAGCTCGATGGCTACTATATCTGTATCTCGGGAAATCGCCCGGTGCACACGGCCAAAGAACTGAAGTCTGTGTACCCGTGGATAGACGTGCGAGAAGCCTTAGGACCCTATCAGCTGCAGGAGGTTTTGGCCGTTGATTCTCAGACCAATAGGCCTTTTGAGATGAACGATGGAAAGGTTGCACGCAGATTGGGGTCCAATGGCACAAGCGTTTCTATGTCTCTAGAAGAGGTTGTGCGCACTAAGCCCGGTGCCTTGGATGAATACTATTTCGTCTATCAGAATGGCGAGGGTAGATGCTTAGGACTGGAAGTCTCGCGGCTTTGGTCTGAGCGGGAGTGGGAATCACTCTCGACCTACTGCGTACCTCTCACGCCGCCGGGTAGCAAAGAGATCGCTAACGTATACTACATACCATGGGGCGATATAGAGCAGGTAGGGCTCATGAATTACTACACGGGCGGCGACTTCTTGGTGCAGATTACGGAGTATGATACGAGTAGTCCTATCGACGACCCTAATGGCTATGGTAACTCCAAGTGGAACATAAAGCCACTGTCGCGGCAGGATGCTGTTGATCTGGTCGAACAACTCGGCCTGAGTGGGCTGGAGGATTATTTCGCCGCACTATTGCGTGGTCCAGACGATGTTTGATGGATGCCACATGGAGGAGCTAGTTCTGTCGTCCATAGATACAATGCGCCAGCACGTAAGGAGAGTAGCAGAAACCAGTGTTGAGTGCCGCGTTTTGGGGCTGTCGCACAATGTTTTCTTAGACGTGCGCGACAGCTCCTATTCACCTTTAACATGCATTTTGCCATCCTAGCAGTAGCGTTAGCGGCGGGACTGCGGGACGTGAGCTTTGTCCCACCCGCCTTGAGGCGGTGCGGGACAAAACTCCGTCCCCTGTCCTGCCAGACAATCCCATATCCCTTGCCCTGTTGCAGTGGAGCTCGAAAAAATACCTTTACTGCGGCAGCCCCAACTTGTTTTATCCTCCAATTCTTTTGGTAGCTTCTTTTTCCCGATCCTCGCCACTGCCCCTATTTATCCGCAATTATACATTGCTAGTGCTTGCAGTATGCTTAAATCGGCAGTACATTAATAGCAATGATTGGATTCTGAAGGTGGGGTGTGGCATGGGATACATGACTGTGAAAGAAGCCAGTGAAAAGTGGGGGCTGGGAATTAGGGTTGTGACCCTGTACTGTACGGAGGGCAGAATAGACGGTGCCGTGAAAAAGGGCAACTTGTGGCTTATTCCTGAAGCTGCCGTTAGTCCGATGGATAGGAGACAAAGGAAGAGCCCGATTTTAGCAGAAAAGGATCCAGCGTTGGGCGACGATGTATATGCCTTATACGAACAGGCCAAGCACGAAACCGTGTGGCCTTTTCAGTCGCTGTATGAAAACAAGGAGCTGTTTGCCCAGATTGTCAAGCACTTCCCCTATCCGATGCATATCTGTGCGCCCGACGGCACCATGCTGTTAGCGAATGAAGCCTATTTGAAGTTCGCCAAGATTACCAACCCGGAAAGACTATATAAGAAACACAATATCCTGTTGAACCCTGTATTGGAGAGATGGGGAGTCAAGGACTTTGTTTTGCGGGCCTTTCAGGGAGAAACCGTGCACGCCTATGACGTTAAAGTGCCGTACCAGGAAATCGTCGAACGATTGGGAGACGTAAAGGAGTTAGTTTCTGAAAGTATGTTCCACAACATGACAGCCTTTCCCATCCGCGCTAGCGATAATCAACTGCTATTTATTGTGTTTGTTTTTATCGAGAGCGTATAACCTTTTGTGTAAGTGGTCAATAATGCCAACTAGGGAGGTTGAT
>CALNBW010000003.1 GCA_937874815.1 uncultured Bacillota bacterium
GTTTGACTAGCATAGTGCCGTTTTCTCTAGCTGAAGTGATTGTTGTCGGGCTAATACTGCTAGCAATTGTAGGCTTGCTTCACTGGCTGGT
Source organism: uncultured Bacillota bacterium (assembly GCA_937874815.1). Lineage (GTDB taxonomy): Bacteria > Bacillota > UBA994 > UBA5500 > UBA5500 > UBA5500. Next base: position 92 of record CALNBW010000003.1, read on the forward strand.
CAGAGGCTGGCGGCATCCAAGAATATGGTTGCGCCAAATTCGCTGCCTACTGACAATTGGCCTCTTTGCCTATGCCGGCTTTATTGTTCTTTGGGGGCTAAACTACCATCGACAACCTTTGGCCACAATCTTACAGTTAGATTTGCAACCAGCGTCAACCCAGGAGCTTGCCGCACTCTGCGCTGATCTGTTGAACGCTGTCAATGAGCTGCGCCCTCTCTTGCTAGAGGATGACCAACAAGTGATGGCTCTGACTGGTGGCAAGTGGCGGGCCCTAGGACGGGCCCAGCTGGGCTACCAAGAGCTAGCCAAGCAGTTACCCCAGGTAGGTGGGCGCTATGGTGCCCCCAAAGGGGTCCGCTTATCTAAATGGTGGTCATATACGGGTACGGCTGGCATGTATTTTCCTTTCACCGGCGAGGCCAATATCAATATGGCCGTGCCCGACTTCAATATTCCTGTAACTGCCTGCCATGAAATGGCTCACCAACGGGGTTTTGCGCGCGAGGATGAAGCCAACTACTTGGCCTACCTAGCTTGTGCTAAGCATCCAGACATTGAATTTCAGTACTCAGGGTTAGTAATGGCGCTATCGCAATCAATGCGGGCCCTATACCAGGCCGACGCCAATGCGTTTGCTACCTTGCGAGCTCAATATGATCCAGGTCTGGTGCGTGATCTAGAGGCGAACCGGGATTTCTGGCAGGCCTTTTCTGGTCCCGTTGAACAGCTTTCGGAGCGCATGAACGATGCCTACCTCAAGTCCAATCGGCAAGCCGACGGAGTGCAAAGCTATGGGCGCATGGTAGACCTGCTGCTAGCCGAGAGGCGAAGCAAGTGAAGTTTGGGGACGGTCCCAATTATTCATCCCCGTAGATAATGAATAATTGGAACCGTCCCCGTTGTTCATTCAGCGCTACTTTGCTAGCATTGCCGCCACTTGTTCCACATCTTTATCGCCACGCCCGCTAAGGTTGACTACGATGTTGTACTCTGGGCTGAGGGTAGGGGCCAGCTTGCAGGCGTAGGCAACTGCATGCGCACTTTCGATGGCAGGAATTATTCCCTCCCGTTGCGAAAGCAGGTGGAAGGCTTGCATGGCCTCAGTATCTGTAATAACAACATAGTCGGCGCGGCCACTATCTTTATAGAAACAATGCTCAGGCCCAACGCCAGGGTAATCCAGGCCAGCAGCGATGGAATAGGCTGGCGCAATTTCCCCGGCAGCGTCAAGGAAAGTATAGCAGCGGAAGCCATGAATAACGCCCGCAGTGCCTGCGGTAATAGTGGCCGCGTGTTTTCCTGTGGCTAGTCCCTTTCCACCTGCTTCCACGCCAATCATTTGGATGCCCTTGTCTTCGTAAAAAGGTGCAAACAAGCCAATAGCATTAGAGCCGCCACCGATGCAAGCGATTAAATAATCGGGTAGGCGGCCTATTTGTGCCAGCGATTGACGCCGCACTTCTTGCCCAATAATCGCCTGAAACTCGCGCACAATCACCGGATAGGGGTGGGGCCCGACGGCGGACCCCAGGAGATAAAACGTGGTCTCTGCCGTCTCGGCATAGTCGGCCAGAGCGGCATCGACAGCATCCCTAAGGGTGCCGCTACCACTAGCTACTGGCACAACGGTTGCTCCAAGTAGTTGCATGCGCGTGACGTTCAGTGCCTGCCTGCGTATGTCTTCAGCGCCCATGTAGATGACGGCTTCCAGGCCTAACAAAGCACAGGCTGTGGCCGTCGCTACACCATGCTGTCCTGCGCCTGTTTCAGCCACTATGCGGTGCTTGCCCATGCGTTTGGCTAGTAGGGCCTGCCCTAGACAGTTGTTAATCTTGTGAGCTCCAGTGTGGTTCAAGTCTTCGCGTTTAAGGTAGATACGAGCGCCACCGAGGTATTCACTTAAGCGGCTAGCGAAATAGAGCGGTGTCGGACGCCCTACATAGTCCTGCAGATAGTCATTAAGCTCTCGAGCGAAACTAGGGTCACTTTGGCAGTGCTTAAAGGCAACCTCCAATTCGGTCAATGCTCGCTGCAATGCGGGCGGTACAAAACTGCCACCAAATTCACCAAAAAAGCCGTCTTGTGTGGGTTGATACATCTTCATCGCCTCCAGTTAATTTTGTTGGCGTTGAAGCCGAAAGGCCCTTCAACCCCCAAAATTAGGGGCGAAAGGCCATGTTTCGCGGTACCACCCTTGTTGGCTAAGGACTTGCCCTAGCCATCTCATTGTCAGGTACAGTTTAGAGCAAAATGTCAAAACGATACCCTGTCTCAGATAACGGTAGACTGCCGCACTGGTCTACTTAAGCTGAGCAGCTTGTTTGACCTGAGCCTCACGGGGCCATTCAACTAGCGGTTCTGCACCGGCATCACACCAAACCCGGCTCGCTGAGCAGTAGCGTCTAGCTTACTTTACCCGTTCATCGGTTTCTTGTTTATTTAGCATCCAGACTAGCACGGCGAAAAGAGACTGTCAATAGTTAGTTGATCAAAGGCAGCCTTTCGGATATTGGGCTCCATAGCATGGCAGGCGTCATTATACAGTAGATACCTGCGCTGTGCCCCTATTCTTTCGGTAAGAATCGCGAGGTTCCCGCATATATGTTTATACAAGGCTATCTAGGGGGTGGCAGGCATGCTTGGTATCTTGACCCAGTTATTGCTGGCTATGCGTGAGTTGCAGCTACTCGTTTCTTACGTCAGTAACAACTCATTCCCACAGCCCTTATCCGACGCAGAAGAGGCGCACTATCTGGACCTATGGGAGAAAGAGCACGATGATTTTGCCAGGCAAAAGCTAATTGAACACAATTTGCGTTTAGTAGCCCATATTGCTAAAAAGTACGAGAGTGCAGGAGAGGACCCCGAAGACCTAATTAGCATTGGCAGCATCGGCCTCATGAAAGCCGTGCGTACCTTTAACCGCGATCGCGGTACCAAATTAGCTACCTATGCAGCGCGTTGCATCGATAATGAAATTCTCATGCATTTGCGGGCAACGAAGCGCCTGCGCCAGGAAGCCTATTTGCAGGAACCGATTGGCATCGATAAGGACGGCAACGAAATCACCCTGCTGGACACGTTGGCAACGGATGCAGACGATGTGGTATCTCAGGTGGAGAAGGCACTAGAACAGCACAAGCTGACACAGCTGCTAGAAGTGCTGACTAAGCGAGAGCGCCTGGTTCTGCAGCTACGCTATGGCTTAGTTGACGGGGTGCGCTCTACCCAACGCGAAATTGCTAAGGAATTGCGCATCTCTCGTTCTTATGTGTCGCGTATCGAAAAACGCGCCATTGAAAAGCTGCTCGCCGCATTAGAATCCGAACGACAAGAATGGTTATCTGGACGCCATCCACAGGTGTAAATAGAAGGTTTGCTCGGTAATTCGCGCCGTGCTATAATGGCGCGAGAGGTGAGAGCATGCTAGCACTTTTGCAGCCCGACCTATATGTAGAAAGTTTTCATCACATAGATTTTGACTATCTCAAAAAACAGGGCATTAAAGCGATCTGTTCAGATTTAGATAATACACTAGTAACCTGGGAAACCGACCAGGCAAACCCTGAGCTGCTCGACTGGCTCCAGCGGGCTCGGGCTGCTGATTTTGAGCTATATTTGATCTCCAACGCTGTGCCGGCCCGTTTTGCTCATTTTACTGAACTATTGGGCGTGAAGGGTATCGGCAAAGCTGGTAAACCCCGCAAACGAGCTTTCCTGCAGGCGCTGCAAGAGCTTAAGCTCCCAGCCGAACAAGTGGCCCTAGTCGGTGACCAGATATTTACGGATGTTTTAGGGGGCAATCGGGTGGGGCTATTTACCATTCTGGTCATTCCTTTAAGCCAAAAGGAATTTCTTGGTACCCGTTTTATGCGGCGTCTGGAACGAATAGTGATGCGTTGGTGGCGTGTGGAACGCATGCCTTA
>CALNBW010000004.1 GCA_937874815.1 uncultured Bacillota bacterium
GATGGAAATGGAAGATAAGATCTTCCGCGTTTTGGTGCCTATGGAGGACGAGGTAGAGACTGCACGGGACGGCAAGAAGAAACTGGTCAAGAAAAAGATTTTCCCTGGCTACGTTCTAGTAGAGATGATCGTTACTGATGATTCCTGGTATGTTGTGCGCAATACCCCCGGTGTTACGGGTTTTGTTGGCTCAGGTACCAAACCGATTCCCCTAGAAGATCATGAAATTCGCCGTATCCTGCGCCAGCTAGGCGGCAACGAGGTTAAGGTGCGTATTCATTTTGAACTAGGGCAATCGGTGCGTATCATTAGTGGGCCTTTTGAGAATTTCGCCGGCACTATCGAGGATATCAACCAGGAAAAACAGAAGGTTAGGGTTAAGGTCTCTCTTTTTGGACGGGAAACGCCAGTGGAATTGGATTATACTCAGGTCGATGCGATTTAGTGGTGCCTTGGCACACACTACTCGTAATTAGTATCAGGTGTAATCTAGCCCGCTGTAGCGAGGCAGCCAATGCTTCGTTACGGTGGATTAATGTTCCCGTGAGGGGACAAATGTAAGAAAAGAAATAGGGATAAGGGAGGTGGACGTTCATGGCTAAAAAGCTAACAAGAGTCGTTAAACTACAGCTACAGGCTGGCAAGGCGACGCCCGCTCCACCGGTTGGACCTGCCCTAGCACAGACTGGTATCAATATGATGGGGTTCCTGAAGGAGTTCAATGAACGTACAGCAAAACAGATAGGGCTTATTATTCCGGTAGAGATTTCGGTCTACCAGGATCGTTCTTTTACCTTCATTTGCAAAACCCCGCCGGCTGCAGTATTGCTTAAGAAGGCAGTCGGCATTGAGTCTGGCTCTGGAAAGCCCAACCAGGTGAAGGTTGCTAAAGTAACTCGTGCGCAAGTGCGGGAGATAGCAGAAACAAAGCTACCAGATCTTAACGCGGCAAATGTTGAGGCAGCAATGCGCATGGTAGAAGGTACCGCCCGTAGCATGGGGATTACGGTAGTAGACTAGGTAGCGAATGCTACTTATGGGCCTGTAGTAAGGCCGAAAAATGTGGGAGGGTTATCCCGCTAATACCACAGGAGGTGCAAATATGCCTAAACGGGGCAAGAAATATCAAGATGCGCTGAAACAGTTTGAGCGCCAGGAACTGCACGAGGTCCGTACGGCAGTAGAGCTAGTTAAGCAAATTGCTAGCGCTAAATTTGACGAAACAGTTGAGGCTGCCATTAAGTTGGGTGTTAACCCTAAGCACGCAGACCAGCAAGTGCGGGGCGCAGTAGTGTTGCCAAATGGCACCGGGCGCACAGTCCGGGTTTTAGTTTTTGCCAAGGACGCCAAAGCGGCTGAAGCACAAGAGGCGGGTGCCGACTTTGTCGGTGCTGAAGACCTGATTCAGCAGATTCAGGGTGGCTGGCTCGATTTTGACGTTGCTATCGCTACTCCGGATATGATGGGTTTAGTTGGGCGTCTTGGACGGGTCCTGGGCCCACGGGGTCTGATGCCTAACCCCAGAACCGGCACAGTTACGCTTGACGTAACCAGTGCAGTCCGTGACAGCAAGGCTGGTAAGATTGAGTACCGGGTAGATAGGGCTGGTATTGTGCATGCGCCGATCGGGAAAGTATCTTTCACTGCTGATCAGCTCGAGGAAAACTTCAAGGCTTTGATGGACGCCCTGGTTAAAGCTAAGCCGTCGGGCGCTAAGGGGCAATACGTGCGCAGCATTACCCTCGCTTCAACAATGGGGCCTGGAGTGCGCATCAGCCCAGCTCGTGCTACCGGCATGGTTACAGCGCAGCCATAGGGTAACTTTTTGAAAAAAGCAAGCAAGGGCGTGTCAACTCATATAAGAATGTTACCCAAGCAACCCAGATCACTCATATAAGA
>CALNBW010000005.1 GCA_937874815.1 uncultured Bacillota bacterium
TGCGGGGTGCTTGCTGTAAGCACGATTGGAGCCTGCTCCTGTGCTCTAAGCAACATCCCGCAGCCCCTAGCTGCACCTGATGCACTTTCACTAGCCAAGGCGACCGTCCCCGTGGCTAGTGCGACAGTCCCCTACGCCTTACTTATCGCAGCCGCAATTGCACTTGTCATCGTCGCAAGCGCAATGCCAGACCTTACCGTCAATCATGGTCATCTCACACTTGGTGAAGTTGCAGAAAGGATGGCCATCGAAGATAGCGATATCGGCGTCTTTGCCTACTTCGAGGCTACCAACTCTGTCCTTAATACCGAGCAGCTCGGCAGGATAGATGGTCACTGCCTTAAAGGCTTCTTCTTCCGGCATGCCATGCTTAATGGTTAAGCCGACATGAATGGGCAACCAACGGGTACCTGAGGAAGTATCGGCCTGGAGGCAAACACGGGCACCAGCCTTCGTCAGGATGCCGGCCGTCTCTAGGCGCACATCCCAAAGCTCATGCTTGCTCGGCCCCATAAGCATAGGGCCGACAACACAAGTAACACCCTTTTCGGCCAAGATATCGGCGATCTTATAGCCTTCGGTGCAATGCTCGATACTGTAATCGAGGTTGAACTCCTCCGAGATACGAATGGCCGTCATGATATCGTCAGCGCGATGGGCATGAATACGGGCCTTCATCTCGCGCCGTAATACTTTGCCCAGCATTTCTAGCTTGAGGTTGCGATCTGGCAACTTGGCAGACTTGCCGTCGGTAGCTTCTGCCTCAGCCAGCTCAATCTTGTTCAAGTAGTTCTGCGCCTCGATCAGGGCCTCACGCAATACGGAAGCGTTAGCCATACGGGTAGATGGGGCCTTTTTCTGTCCTTGCCCGTAAACCCGCTTCGGGTTCTCGCCTAAAGCCATCTTCATAGCTTCTGTGCCGGGGATAACCATTTCTTCTGCAGTACGGCCCCGCAATTTGATGGCCATACCTGTGCCGCCGATTAGGTTAGCCGAACCTGGGCCAGTGTAGAGCGTGGTAAAGCCGGCATTGCGCACGATGGGAATAGCGGGATCATCCGGATTAAGTGCATCCAGGCCACGCACCTGGGCAGTGATGGGGTTCGTCATCTCATTGCCATCCATGGTAGCTGGAACTGATGGCTCGCCAAACAGGGAAATATGGCTGTGGGCATCAATGAGCCCTGGCATCACTGTTTTACCAGTGGCATCAATAACTTCTGCGCCTGCTGGAATGGCCACATCTTTCCCGATAGCCGCAATCTTGCCGTCCTCAACCAAGATCACTCCGTCTTCGATAACGCCTTGGGTGATAGTAAGAATCTTGCCACCCTTAATTGCAATCATGTGTGATTCCTCCTTTTAATAATTCAATAGCATACTGGCAGCCCATATTCATGCTAACGCAGAATATGCTAGGGTACTACTTGTACAATTCGTGCCGAGCGCGTCTTTTCCTCTTCGCCAACAGAAATGTTTCGGGTATCTAACTCCTTTTAGCCTCATTTTAACGCAGGGGCAGGGCATTTCTCTCTGGGCCAATATAAAAACTCAGGACACAGAACAAAGCATACTGCGTCCTGAGCATAACCATTACTAGACTTAGCGCGCAGGCTCCTCCGGCGTGTGCCTTAACTTAGGCTTGGGCCCCTTGCTTTTTTCCTTCCATTCTTTGCACGGATGCTTCTTGTCAAAGCCATGCTTGACCTGCGACTCAAAGCGCTCATCCAGCCCTTGCTTATGTTTTGCCGCTTCCTCCGGCGTGAGCTTACCCGCTGCCACATATTTGTCTATGATCTGCTTGCGCAATTCATGAATCTGACGCCGCAGGGCTAGTACCTCCTGCTCTAGCTTCTCATCGGCAGGGGCAGCAAACGAAGTGCGGGCTGGCACCAAAGCGAGCACAAGCAACCCTAGAACTAATACACAGGCTAACCATCTGTTCAAGCAATCACCTCCCTTCGCACCGAGACAGGGGGACGGAGTTTTGTCCCGGGACAAAACTCCGTCCCCCTGTCCTATTATTCGCCGCTGCCCTTGACGACAGCCAAGGGCACCATGCGGGCCACTTTTGCCACCATACCGATGTCGGCCAAAACGTTAACGACCCGATCGATATCTTTGTAGGCTAACGGGGCCTCATCGATAATTTGACGATAATTAGCGGCGTTAGTAATGACACCACCCATGCTTTGCTGAAAAGCCTGCTCGCTGATACAGCGGCGGGCTGCTCCGCGAGACATAACCCGACCAGCCCCATGGTTTACCGAGCAAAAGGTCTCTACCACCGGGGGCCTACCTACAACCACATAGGAAGAGGTGCCCATACTTCCCGGAAGTAACGCCGGGTGCCCCGTATCCTTGTACACTGCCGGGTTGTGGGCATGACCCGGGGGTAATGCGCGCGTAGAGCCCTTGCGATGCACCAAAAGGCTTCTTTCTTCGTGTTCCTCAAATTTGGCGATATTATGCGCCACATCGTAAACTACA
>CALNBW010000006.1 GCA_937874815.1 uncultured Bacillota bacterium
CTGCGGGCCTAATCCTGACCCAGATTATGTGCAAGGCTATGAATCGTTCTTTAGCAAGCGTACTTAGCGGTGCAACTGCTAAGCCTTCAGCTAAACCGCAGGCGGCTCCTGCTACGTCTGCTGCCCAACCGGCTGCAACACCGGCAAAGGCAGAGCAGAAGCAGAGCAGCGGTGATATCCTGCGGGCTGCCAAACGGGTTATTATCGTACCCGGCTATGGTATGGCTATAGCCCAGGCGCAGAGTCAGGTTAAAGCCCTAATGGACGCACTTGCGGCCGCGAACATTGACGTGCGTTTCGCTATTCATCCTGTCGCGGGGCGGATGCCAGGGCATATGAACGTGCTCTTAGCAGAAGTTGATGTGCCGTACGAGCTCATGTGTGAGATGGACGATTTCCCAGAAACCGATGTGGCTATCGTAGTCGGCTCTTGCGACGGGGTTAACCCCGCCGCTAACACGGCCGAAGGCACACCGATTTACGGCATGCCAGTGCTAAACGTTCAGGAAGCTAAGCATGTCTTGGTCTGCAACCTAGACACGAATCCTGGTTATTCCGGAGTGGACAATCCCCTTTATGAGATGCCGCACGTACAGTTGCTGCTAGGGGACGCCAAGGAGTCACTAGACCGCTTGCTCAAAGAATTTGATGCAGAAACTACACCAGCAACATCGGAGCCGGTGGCCGCGGCTCCCGACGATAGTGGCACAGCATCACTTAACCAGATCTTGCAGGTAGCTAAGAAAGTCATTATCGTGCCAGGCTATGGTATGGCCATTGCTCAGGCGCAGGGGCTAGTCAAACAACTAGCGGACGCCTTCGAAGCTAAAGGCGCTGAGGTTGACTTTGCTATTCACCCGGTTGCCGGACGCATGCCGGGCCATATGAACGTGCTGCTAGCTGAGGTTGACGTACCTTACGACAAACTCTGCGAAATGGATGACATCAATCCGAAGTTCCCGGAAACTGATGTGGTTGTCATTGTCGGTGCCTGCGACGTGGTCAACCCGGCTGCTAATAACGCGGAGGGAACACCCATTTATGGCATGCCAATTCTCAATGTCGACCAAGCCAAGCATGTTATCGTCTGCAACTTGGATAAGAACCCGGGCTACTCGGGCGTGGATAACCCGTTGTATGACATGCCGCATGTACACTTACTACTAGGCGACGCTAAGGCATCACTAGAGCAGTTGTTGCAGGAGCTACATGCTGAATAAGTTGCGCTAGCGGCTAAATAAAAGGGCTTGTTAAGAAGGGTGGCGGGTACTTACTTAAAGCACAGGAGCAGGCTCCAATCGTGCTTACAGCAAGTACCCTGCCACCCTTAAGCTATGTGCAACAGTCCTAGCCCTTATCACAGGAGCCCCTCGCCTGCCTAGTTGGGTAGCCATTTATTGTGATTTAAGGTATTATGTAATACTAGAAGGCTGGTCCGGGCAGAGGCCAGCCCAGTTGCGCTAGAAAATGGGAGGGGGTAAATAATCGTTGAGGGAAGTTAAGGATACTCTCAAGGAAGTTATGAGTGCCGTCGTCCCAATCATGACGGTTGTTATTGTATTGCAGCTGACACTTGTGAAGACGCCACCTGCCGTAATTGGTCAATTCCTGGTTGGTGCCGTCTTTGTTTTTGTGGGTTTGTTTTTCTTCCTTTACGGAGTGAACTTGGGCCTTCTACCGATGGGACATCTTATTGGAACGGAACTGCCTACCAAGGGCTCTATAGTGTTTTTCGTGCTTGTATCTTTCATATTAGGTGTTGCAGTTACGGTGGCCGACCCAGATGTTATGGTCTTAGCCAATCAGGTGGCTACGGTATCCGATGGCGAGATTAGCCGTCTAGTGCTTATATTGGTCGTAGCCTGTGGCATGGGCTTCTTTGTGGCTGTAGCTATGTTACGGATCGTGCTGGGGGTTCCTATTCAATACCTACTGGCAGGCGGCTATGGCCTGCTGCTGATTTTGGCCTTGTTTGCACCACCCAGCTATATTCCCATCTCATTTGACTCGGGGGCTGTGGCCACTGGGCCGCTAATCGTGCCTTTTGTACTTAGTTTAGGGCTCGGCACTGCCTCAGTGTTGCAGGGCAGGTCGCCCCTTAAAGACGGCTTTGGCCTAATGGGCCTAGCCTCCCTCGGCCCTATTCTGGCCGTTATGCTTTTAGGGGTGATCTACGCATGAGCGATATTAAGGTCTTCGCCGGCCTAGGGCGTACGGCAATGGAGGTTTTGCAGGCCCTTATACCGTTGATCATTGCCTTACTACTCACGCCCCGCTTCATCGAGCTGCCGCAAGGTTTTCTCAGCAAAACGCTGAAAGGGTTGCTTTTTACGTTCATTGGTCTTACACTGCTATTGCACGGCATTAATGTAGGGTTTTTCCCTGTTGGCCAGCTGATGGGCGAGATTATTGGCAGTCAGGATAACCGCTGGATTGCCATCCCTATTGGCGCTTTGTTAGGCTTTGTAGCTGCAATCGCTGAGCCGGGCCTGCGCGTGCTTGGGTCGCAGGTGGAGGAAGCCTCCAGCGGTGCTGTCAGACAGAACGTCATCTTGTATACTGTAGCCATTGGTGTAGGAGTAATCGTGGGCCTGGGTATGGCCCGCATCATCTATGGTATTCCCCTGTTATATATCGTCATCCCCGGCTACGTGCTGCTGATTATCTTATTGCGCTTCACCGAGTCTTCCTTTTCCGCTATTGCCTTTGATTCTGGTGCGGTAGTAACGGGGCCGATGGTGGTCACCTTCATTCTTTCGCTGGGGGTGGGCATCGCGACGGCTATGGAAAATAGAGACCCTGTTACTGACGGATTCGGGACAATCGCTCTCGTTGCTTTGGCTCCGATCCTTTCCGTCATGTTGCTCGGTCAAATCTACAAGAATAAGGACTAGAAAGGTGGTAACCATGCAAATAAACAATCATGACCTGATCGTCACGATCGTTAGGAGAGGCTACGCCGATCAGATTGTCAAGGCCTCAAAACAAGCCGGAGCAGAGGGAGCTACCATTCTGTATGGACGCGGCAGTGGCATTCATGAGCAAAAGAAGCTACTGGGAATCGCTATTGAGCCCGAGAAAGACATCATTCTAACTGTGATCCATCGGGACAAAACTGATGCAGCTCTTACCGCCATTAGCGAAGCAGGGGAGCTAGATAAACCTGCTACCGGCATCGCTTTTGCGCTGGAGTTGAAGAAAGTCCGTGGCATTTCTCATCTGCTCAAGCAGCAGGATAAACAATAGCCGCCTATTGGGACGGCTAGAATATGGGAACCAGACTGGAGGCCAATCGGCCTCCTTTTTTATTGGACAACATCGCTTCTATACTCGTATCGCTGCTGAGACTAGCATATAGGTTATATGAGAAGCATTGCTTCCTCTAATTCGGCAGAGGAGGTGGGTAGAGTTTGCAGCAATGTTTGGTTATTGGGCGCACCAACGTAGGCAAAACTGCGTTTGTGCTCAACTTTGCCGAGTATTTGGGCCTAAGTAGGGTGGAAATCACTTTCAACTACCCCGATGGTTTTGCCACGAAACAGACCTTTCGCCTAGAGCACGCGAGGCAAGAACTGATCGGGCAGGGCCAACACAAGACCCGTTGTCTGCAGGCATTAGAACTAAATGTCCCCGCTGGCAAGACGAAGAAGACGATTCTGCTCACCGACAGCAGCGGTTTCTCAGAGGGAATTCCCACAGATAAGTCCGTGCGGCGAGCAGTAGCTCAAACTCTGTTGGAGATTAAACAGGCAGCGCTAGTGTTACATATGCTCGATGCTTCCGGCCCAGGAGCCGTTGGTGAAGTCGATCGCCAAATTGCCAATTACGCCGATACCCGGGGGGGCTATGTTATTCTGGCCAATAAAATGGACCTGCCACAAGCGCGGGAGGGACTAGAACGCATTCGCGGCCAGTTTCCGAAGCAACTGATACTACCCATTTCTGCTTTGTATAAACGCGGTTTTAAGGAGGTGAAAGCCATTGTGGCCATAGTCTTTAATCATTTACTCGGGGCAGGCTCAGCATTTAGTGTAGGCTGGGCTATTCGCCTTATGGATGATGCTCTCGACCAGGATGTGGACCTCATCTGGGGCAAGCCCAACTGGAGTATACGCCTTGGACCCGGTGTTACTGCCTATGCCCTTTTTGCATTCGCTATTGCCTTAGTACTTGATCCGGCGACAGGCCTGTGCTTGCTGACCAGTGCCTATGCTATCGGTATGCTCAGCGAAACCCGGGTACTACCAACCAAGCTACCAGGCTACATCGAAGGTACGGCGCTTTGGCTAGCCGCCGCGTGGCGTTTTGGCCTGCCGAAAGCCTGGGTGGCCTTAGGTATCATGATCGCTGCCCAGTTGATTGATGACCTGCTTGACCGTGCCCAAGACCAGTGGCTAAAATCTCCTAACTGGACAACTAAGTTGGGGTTTGTAGGCACTGTTCTTGTTTGCCTAGCCCTGCTCGCGGTTCTATACAGCCTCGATGCCTGGATGCTAGCCTATGCTATTATCAGTTTTGTCTATTTTCAGTTACAAGAGCGGGTAAGCAAGCAGTGAGCTATCTAGTTATTGCGCTATTAGCATTATGCTTAGGATATTTCTTAGGTCGTCATACAGGCTGGCAAGAGGGTATGGAAGAAGGCCAAGCATATGCCCCCATAGAGCTACGAATTGCGGCGTTGAACACTGGTGTCTGCCCACTTTGCCAAACTGGGTTTGTTACAGCCTCCGATTGTGAAGAAACTGATACCTAACCGCCTAAGCTCGCTCGCTAACAGGAAATTGCGGGTCACGTAACGAATACAGAATCAATAAGCAACAAGATAGGAGGGATTTCCCTGCAGATTAAGCTTAAAATCTATGGTGAAATTAATCATCATCTGCCGGCCGGTACCAATCTAGCAGAGACTATGCAACCTGTCACTATATTGCGGGAGTTAATCAGCTCCCTCCGCATTCCGCAATATGCTATATGGTTAGTCAAAGTCAACGGGGAAGAGGTCACTTTCGATCATCACCTGAAAGACGGT
>CALNBW010000007.1 GCA_937874815.1 uncultured Bacillota bacterium
GTTTGTGCGACCGGGCGAAGCGATGCTGGTGGTTGCCGACGCTAAACGCAGGCAAATCTTAGAAACAGCAATAAGCAATGTGGTAGGACTCTTTCATTCCGACTTGGAAATAGTTTTCTACCGTTTTGACGAGGTGGCCTGCCGCTTCCTATCCGTTTGGTTGTGGCTGTTGGCACGTGGCTTGTTACCAGGTAGATTCGCTGAATCTTTAGCGAAGCGAATTTGGGATAGAGTGAGCAGATAGGGGGCCGTGTTCTGAAAATCATTTATTTCTGTTGGGGCGGCGCTCACTCTTCGGTCACTGCCGCTGCCATTCACCTAGGGAGTCTGCCTAGCGAGCGCAATGCTACCCCCGCTGAGATTCGAGTTATCTCCCGCTTCGATATGGCTACTAACGCCGATTTTGGTAGGCCATTTTTCATGGGCGTGGATGATGACGGCAATGAGGTATATACTCTGGCGCTTGGCGGTGGGCACCGGCGCTTGAAGTATGCTGTAGATGCTGCCTTGCGATTAGCAGAGGTGCCTAGGGCTGAATATCGCCTGGTGAATTGCTTGCCCTGTGTCAATCTGGCTACTCGGCTGGGTGGTTTCTCTTCCCGCAGCCTCGGCGCAGTCTGGCTAGGACGGCCCCTTGTCGCTTGGGGAGTAGCACGCAGCTACCAGAATTATGTGCGACTGGTGCAGAAGGTTCGCAGTTCCCAGACTCAAGATTCCGCTTTTCTTGACTGGTCACTGCCCTTGTAGGATAATTGATGTGGTCGTCCTCGTATGTATGATAATCATTGCGACGATTGCCAGTCGAGCAGCCGCTCGACTGGCTCTTGATTATGGGGGCAGGGAGGGGACAATTGCTGGTGGCTTATCCAAGAATTCTCCAGGTAGTTCCGGGATCAATCGCGGCGGACATTGGCATCAAACCGGGATTTTCCTTAGTGGCTGTGAATGGCCAGACAATAGTTGATATCCTAGATTATAGATGGGCCCTTGCCAGTGAACGGCTTAGCCTAACTCTACTCGATGATACTAAGGCCTCATGGGAAGTCGACATAGATAAGGAGTACGGGGAGGATATCGGATTAGTGTTTGAGCATCCGACAATAGCCCCGTTGCACAACTGTAAGAATAACTGCCTTTTTTGCTTCGTGGCCCAGCTGCCGCCGGGTGTGCGCAATACCCTTTGTGTGAAAGATGACGATTATAGGTTATCTTCTTTGCACGGCAGTTTTGTTACCCTGACAAACCTATCAGAGAATGATTGGCAGCGCTTGCTGACCATGCGGCCCAGCCCACTTTATGTATCTGTGCATACAACTAGTGGTTCTCTACGCGCGCAGATGATGCGCAACCCTAAGGCAGGGCAAATCATGGAACAACTGCGTCTCCTGGCCGAACATCACATAGAGATTCACTGCCAAATAGTGCTAGTCCCAGGGGTAAACGATGGCGCAGAGCTTGAACGGACTATTAGGGACTTACGGTCCCTATGGCCAGCAGTACAGTCGGTAGCTGTCGTTCCCGTTGGCCTAACGGCGCACCGCGATCAGCTGCCGCTACTGCGAAAGACAACGCAGTCCGAGGCCCGGGCCGTGGTCAACGAGCTATTACCTTTGGCGCGCCAGGCCCAGCGCGAGCTGGGGGTATCCTTTGTCTATTTGGCAGACGAGTTCTTCCTGCTTGCTGGTAGCCGGGTGCCTGCACGCCGTTATTATGATGACTTCCCCCAGATTGAAAATGGCATTGGCCTCACGCGCCATCTGCTTGACGAGCTAAAACCAGGTCTCAGACGCCTGCCTAAGCGTCTGTCTAGCCCACGGCGGGTAATCTGGGTAACCGGGAGCTTAGCCGCCCCTATGCTACAGATGGTGGCCTGGCAGCTGAACAGCATCGAGGGGCTCTGGGTGGATGTTTGCGCCGTGCCTAATCGTTTCTTTGGTGAATCGGTGACTGTAACTGGTCTGCTTACCGGGCAAGATATTTTAACGGCTTTACAGACAATAGATGCACACGGGGCGCAAATTCTCATTCCAGAAGTCACACTACGTGCGGCAGAAAGAGATTTTTTGGACGGGATGACTTTTACTGACCTGCAGCAAGCTTGGCCCCAGGCAACCATGATTGCTACGCCAGTGGAGGGACAGGCTCTCATCACTTATACTCTAGGAGGGGAGGCATAGACCATGTCAATTGTGGCTGTGGTTGGACGGCCCAATGTGGGCAAATCTACTCTGTTTAACTATCTAGTCGGTAGGCGTTTGGCTATTGTAGAGGATATGCCGGGGGTAACTCGTGACCGACTCTACGCCGATGTGCATTGGCTAAATCATGAGTTTACGCTTGTGGACACGGGTGGCTTCGAAATGAACGCTACGGATGAAATGACTAACTACACCCGTAAACAGGCCGAAGTTGCCATTCGTGAGGCTGACCTCATTCTACTGGTAGTTGATGGGCGGCAAGGTCTCACTGCCCTAGACGAAGACGTAGTGCAGGTGTTACGTGGTACTAAGAAACCTCTGATCCTAGCGGTTAACAAAATTGATCACCCTAACTTGGAGGCCCACGCCGCTGAATTTTATCAGCTGGGTCTACCCCATATGCTTAGTGTTTCAGCGGCTAATGGGTTGGGCATCGGCGATCTTTTAGATTTAATTGTGCAGCTATTGCCAGCACAAGAAAGGCCGGAGGAAACTGATGAATTGACCCGGGTGGCCGTTATCGGCAAGCCCAACACCGGTAAGTCATCTTTAGTGAACGCGTTGTTAGGACAGGAACGCGTCATCGTCAGTGATATCCCTGGCACTACCCGCGATGCGGTGGATACTCCCCTCATGGTCGATGGCGAAAACTATGTGCTCATTGATACGGCTGGGCTGCGGCGTCGGAGTAAAGTAGAAGAGGAAATCGAGCGCTATAGCGGCCTGCGGTCATTACGCGCCATTGAACGAGCTGATATCGTTTTGATGGTGATCGATGCTACTGAAGGAGTTACAGAGCAGGACAAGAGAATAGTTGGTTTCGCTCATAACCATGGAAAAGGGATCATTCTGGTAGTAAACAAATGGGACCTTATTGAAAAAGACGACAGAACGGTCAATCGTTTCACGGAAGAAATCAAGAGTGAACTCGTTTTTACCAGCTATGCGCCCATCATTTTTGCTTCTGCCAAGACAGGTCAGCGAGTACACCGTATTTTTGAGCTGGTGAAGCAAGTTAATGAACAGAGGCATTTGCGTATCGCTACCAACGCACTTAATGAGCTAATCCAGCAAGCAACTATTGTTACACCCACGCCTACCGACAAGGGCAAAAGGCTGCGTATCTATTATGCAACGCAATCGGATATTAAGCCGCCCACCTTTGTATTTTTTGTGAACGACCCAGAGCTACTACATTTCTCTTACCAACGCTTCTTGGAGAACACGTTACGCAGAGCCATGGGTTTCGTTGGTACGCCTATTCGTTTTTACATACGTAAGAGAAGTGAGGATTGCTACGAAAGCAGCTGTTATTGGCGCGGGCAGCTGGGGAACGGCATTGGCCGCGCGTGTTCTTAGCTGTAATTTTGACACTGTGACAATTTGGAGCCGCCGGGAAGAGTTGGCGCAAGCCATTAATCAGGAGCGCATGAACAGTAGTTACTTACCCGGGATAGAAATCCCGCAAAATGTAGTTGCTACATCCTCTTTGCTAGAGGCCACTACCGGACAGGATCTATTAGTCTGTGCAATTCCCTCTGCCCATCTGCGCGAGGTATTACAGCAAATGGCACCCCTGCTAACTGAACCAGTGGATATCGTAAATACTGCTAAGGGCTTTGAACCTAACACTCTCCAGCGGCTTTCAGAAGTTATTAAGGAAGAGATTGGTGATAAGGCCCGGGCGATAGCAGTTTTGTCTGGGCCTAACCATGCTGAAGAAGTTGGCCTTGATATGCCCGCAGCCAGTGTGATCAGTAGTGTTGATCCGGAGGCAGCCATGCGCTTGCAGGATGCCTTTTTCACGCCCAATTTTCGCGTCTATACAAATCATGATCTAGTCGGCGTTGAGCTGGGCGGCGCCTTGAAAAATATTATTGCCTTGGCTGCAGGTGTAGCTGACGGCATGGGCTTTGGCGATAATACTAAGGCGATGCTGATCACGCGAGGATTAGGAGAAATGGTACGCCTAGGGGTCTGCTTGGGGGCCGATCCACGTACGTTTGCTGGCCTTTCTGGAATAGGCGATCTGATTGCCACCTGTACTAGCAAGCATAGCCGTAACTGGAATGCTGGGCATAAAATCGGTCTGGGGCAGAAACTGCGGGAAGTGGCTGGAGGCACCCATATGGTGATTGAAGGGGCTTTTGCCACTCAGGCCACTTATAAAATATCTAATCGTTTAGGGGTAGAGATGCCACTTACTGAGGCCCTCTACCGAGTGTTATTCCTGGAACAAGATCCGCGTACGACACTGGTAGAGATGATGAATAGGGTTAGGAAACACGAATATGAGGACTTAGGTTTCGCAGAGTAGATACAAACAGGTTAGATTCGCAGCACTCCACTTCGGTGGGGTGCTTTTTCGTTATCTTGGCCGCTTTAGATATGTTAACAGGCATATCGTTTGCCTGTTTTCATATATATGTACTAGCCAAGCTGTGCCCCGGGTTTTATGAAACAAGCTAGCTTTTCTAAGCTAAGAAAAATCGAGTGGAAATGCCGGGCGGCTCGAGTGGGCGTCTCAGGCAGAAAGGGAGGGAGAAACCTTTGGAGAAGTTTGACCTACTTCAGGACATAGCTAAGCGTACCGCCGGTGACATCTATCTCGGCATCGTGGGCCCGGTACGCACCGGTAAGTCCACTTTCATCAAGCGATTCATGGACCTCATGGTATTGCCGAATATTACTGATGCCAATGACAGGGAGCGCACCAAAGACGCCTTGCCTCAGAGTGGGGCAGGGCGAACCATCATGACGACTGAGCCCAAGTTTATCCCCGATGATGGAGTCGAAATTGCCATCGATAACATCAAGCTGCGGGTGCGAATG
>CALNBW010000008.1 GCA_937874815.1 uncultured Bacillota bacterium
GCTTTCCCTGTCTGCAAGATGCTACTCGATAAGGGAGCCGGCGTTGCCAATGTAGTTATCGTGCTCAGCGCGTGGGCTGTTGTCAAGATTCCTATGCTAGCCAACGAAGCCAAATTCCTAGGCCCAGATTTCATGGCCATGCGTTGGGTGTTAACCACCATCTCCATCTTTATCATGGCCTATATCATGGCCAAGCAAGTCAAAAAAGAAGACATGCCCGCGCCAACTGATTTGGCACCAGCCCATAACCCGATTAGCATTGATCAGGAATACTGCATTGGCTGTGGCGTCTGCGCCAAATTTAGCCCCATGATTTTTGCCATGGAAGATGATAAGGCTAAAGTAATCTTAGCTAACCCAAATCCTAAGCAGAAACAGAAAGCCGCCGAGACGGCCGAGCGCTGCCCCGCGAAGATTATCAGGATAGAGTAGCCTTTTGAGACGCAGGGGCACTCAGGGCGCTGACAAAGGTCGTGGACCTGCTCGCGAGCGTGTGGCCCAGTGGAAGTGGAGGTAGGTGCTTCCGCTGAGGGCGCATGTCATACACAGAGCGCGTTGAAGCCATAAATCAAGGAGCGAAGGAGCTAAGGAAATTGGAGCGACAATAGGCCGAGCTGGCAAGTACCGATTTCCTTGGAAGATTGATGTATTGTTTTATCAGTAGCATATAGCTCAATGATTACTTGCGAGTGCCGTCGCTCCCTAGTGCATTGCGCCAGCAATGCGCCTCCCTAATTAGTGCGGCAGACATTTCGCAGAAATAGCGAGAGCACATCAGCGATCTGAGCTCATTCCAACAGTATCTGGCTACAGCGCTCTAGTATGACTGCGACCTCCCCCATCCCCTGACCTTACAGCCGCCCAGGTATAGCAAGCCATATTTTGGCTAGACTCATACCTGGAGGTGAAACAAATGCTTAAAGCTAGATATCATAAGTTACGCTTACAGTTTTCGCTTTGGCGTTGCCGTGTATGGAATAGTTGCAGCAAATGGTGGGAAACAAAAGCTAGTTCTATTCACCTTACTAAGCGGGGGTTGTTGGGGACTTACCTGCTATTGATGCTACTAATAGGCACCATTCTGATGTCCCGTTTTCAGGCTAAGTTGGGTGAGGGTATAGACGCTGGAGATAAATCCTCAGTGGTTGGGCAGCAAGGTTCAGTTCTCGCCCCAGAAGACATCTGGGATGAACCCCCTGTGCCTTCCCATCCCGAGCCACCAGATCCTGTTGGCCCAGAGCCACAACAGCTTAGTCAAGCCGAAGCTGAAGCTCCACCCGGAACTTTGGTTAACAGCGAGCCAGAGCAGGAACAGCCCGCAGAGCCGGTGCTGGCAAGATCTGCGCGGCTGGAAGAACTCCTTCTGCCCTTGGTAGGGGATGCCCCTGTCCTAAAGGAGTTTTCCCTTAGCGCTAAGTCGGCGACTCTAGGCGACTGGCGACCCCACCTTGCGGTCGATTTTGCAGCTCCAGCTGGAGCTACCGTGCAAGCGGCGGCCGCTGGCACAGTAAGCAAACTTATAGTCAAAGACGCTTACTGGGGAACAATCATCATCATTGACCATGGCGGTGGTTGGTCGACTAGTTACAGCAATATCGCTAACCCCACTGTCAAGGTGGGGGAAAGGGTGGCCGCGGGTCACCCAATCGGCCAGATAACCGAAAACCCGCCCCTGGAGTTGCTCGACCCATTACATCTGCATTTCATTCTTTTGCAAGATGAGCAACCGCTGGACCCCTGTAGTTTATGGCATAAATAGAAACAGGGTTAGGACACACCTAGCTGGTCCCTTAAGCGTAACGCTCGCGGGGCCAGCTTTCTGGTTTTTCGGCATATCCCCTTACCTAGCTCATATATATTTACTGGAGTTAGTAGCTACGGGGGGGAGGCGGCCAGTGTGAATGACCATATTTATCAGCGAGTGCTTGACATCGCTCGCCATATAGCTAGCACCAAGGCCACCGTGCGTGCGGCAGCAGAAAAATTTGGCGTCAGTAAAAGCACCGTTCACAAGGATGTTACTGAACGCCTGGAGGCTGTGCATGCCGGCCTCTACGCCGAAGTACAGGAAGTTCTACAATACAACAAAGATGTTAGACACCTGCGCGGAGGCGATGCCACACGGCGTAAGTACAAAGGATAATATTTTCGTTCAAATAAGACAGGAGATGCCAAAGCCTATGTCGAATAATAATACCGCTAGGGCTTTTTTGTCAGCAGCCATAGCGTATTGTGACCAACACACTACGATTATGGGGCACTAGATGCTTTGGGTGGTCCTTAAAATACGCAGCAGGTAAGAAGGCAGCTGCCACAACTGCCTTCTCTTTGGACCGGTTAGTGGACAAGCATTGGTAGGTGGGGTGGATAAATGTTTAAAGGTTATGATATCGGGGTTGACCTAGGCACAGCTACAGTTTTGGTCTATGTTAAAGGGAAAGGCGTCGTTCTCAACGAGCCCGCGGTGGTTGCTATGGACACAAATACCGACAAGGTGCTCGCCATTGGCGAAGAGGCGCGGCGCATGATCGGGCGCACGCCTGGTAATATCGTGGCCACTCGTCCCTTGCGGGAAGGTGTGATAGCCGATTTTGACGTTACTCAGAAAATGCTCGAGTATTTTATCACTCGCGCCCTGGGCAAACGCATCTTGGCCAAACCCCGCATCATGGTTTGTGTACCCTCGGGGGTTACAGCTGTTGAATGGCGTGCTGTGCGCGATGCCGCAGAGCGGGCCGGTGGCGGGTATGTGACAGTTATTGAAGAGCCAGTAGCCGCTGCCCTAGGGGCTGGCATAGACATTTCTAAACCCGAGGGCACCCTAGTGATTGATATCGGCGGCGGCACTACCGATGTTGCTATTCTATCCATGGGGGGCATAGTGCTGGCCGACAGTGTGCGTGTTGGTGGCGATCGTTTCGACGAATCCCTGATCCGCTACATGAAACGCCAGTATAACCTGCTAATTGGGGAACGAACGGCCGAGGAAATGAAGTTGCGTATCGGCACTGCTTATCCTGGTGCGCGCAATGAAACTATGGATGTGCGCGGCCGTGATTTGCTAACAGGTTTGCCTAAAACTATTGCAGTGAGCTCAATGGAAACACTAGAGGCCTTTTCCGAGCCGCTAAACGCAATCGTAGTGCTTTTGCGTAGTGTCTTGGAGCATTGCCCGCCCGAACTCGCTGCAGATATTATGGACAAGGGGATTATTCTCACTGGTGGCGGTTCGCTTGTTTGTGGGCTGGACAAGCTACTGGCGGAGGTTACCCATGTTCCGGCCGTAATGGCTGATGACCCTATCTCGTGCGTGGCTCGTGGCACCGGCCGCGCCTTAGAGGTTCTAGACCAATTAAAAGGAATGACACTATTTGAAGAGCCGAGAAGAAGGGCCTAGCCTGCGCTAACAGCAGGTGGGCCTGGGAAGGAGGTGAAGCTAAATGATTCGTGGACTTTATACGGCCGCAACGGGGCTAGACGCCGGTATGCGGCGTATGGATACTATCAGTAACAACCTAGCCAATGTTGGTACGGCCGGCTTCAAACGGGAGCAGATCCTGTTTCAGAGCCTGCTCGATCGAGAGATTTACCGCTTTAGTGACCAGCCGCCCGCATATTTGGGTTTGCTGGGCGCGGGAGTTAACTTCCGCATGGGGGTGCCCGATTGGAGCGCGGGTTTGCCATTAGCAACGAATAATCCTCTCGATATTGCTCTAATTGATGCCGCAACCGATGGGGCGGAACAACTAACCTTCCTGGCTGTGGAGACAATGCAAGGTGGACAAGCCTACACCCGTAACGGCCAGATGTTAGTAGATGGCGAGGGTTATTTGCGTACCATGGCTGGTGCCTACGTCTTGGGGCATAATCCCATGGGAGCGCCACAGCGTCTGCGCATTGCTAATGCGGATGAATTGGCAATTGCCACTGATGGGACATTGTCCGATGCTAACGGTACGCAGTTAGGGCGTCTTTACCTAGTCAATCCCGGCGCAGATGCCCGTTTAAACCGTAGAGGAGATAGTCTGTGGACGATAGACGGGGCGGTACAAGTAGCTGCCAACCCCAACGTGGTGCAGGGATATCTGGAGCAAGCTAACGTACAGACTGTCAGGGAGATGGTTGAACTCATCGCTGCCATGCGTAATTACGAAACGAACGCGAAAATAATCCAGATTCAAGATGAGACGCTAAACAAGGCCGTAAATGAGGTCGGGCGGCTCTAGTTTGCGTTCTTAAGGTGAAAAGGGCTGGACTGCTGTGCAGAGGCCCGAACGCACTGCCAATTGATAGCGGCAGTGCCAAACAATTACCCGCAACGCCCAGGCGTTGCTAGAAGGAGGGCTTTTAGCGTGATACGTTCGCTTTATACAGCGAGCACCGGTATGTTTGCTCAGCAAGTCAACATGGACAACATCGCTAACAACATTAGTAATGTAAACACCATAGGCTTCAAGAAAACTCGGGTAGCTTTCGAAGACCTACTGTATTCTAGGCTGCCAGCTCCCCGCACCGGTTCTAACGAAACCAGTTTGCAGCTAGGCAGCGGTGTGCGCGTGGCTGCCACGGTGCGCGACTTTTCCGACGGTGGCGTATTACATACTGACCAACTGCTCGACGTAGCTCTAAGCGGCGACGGCTTCTTGGCAGTAACAGTAGATGGCCGTACTGCCTATACCCGCTCCGGCTCATTGCAGGTGTCTGGCGGTAGGTTGGTAACTACCGGTGGGCATCCAGTGCTCGATATCCACGGGCGTGAGATTCGTGTTGGCAATGAAATTAGCCATGCCGAGGTTGATGAGAATGGCAATGTTATCGGCACCTCGGGGAACTCCGATACCAAGACGACCTTAGGCCAGATCGGGGTGGCACGGGTGCCTAACCCGCATGCCATGCGCGCCATCGGGGGCAACTTATTTGTCAGTGATGAGCGGCTGGATATTGGGGTGCCGGGGCGCGACCAACGGGCGCGGCTTATGCCCGGCTTCCTAGAGATGGCTAACGTGCAAGTAGTAGAGGAAATGGTTAATCTGATTACAGCTCAGCGCGCCTACGAGGTGGGCTCCAAGGCCATTCAGGCCTCCGACGAAATGCTGCAACAAGCGAACAATCTGCGCCGTTAAGGCGTAGAAAACAACATGCTATTCCTAGCAGGTGCTAGGCGGAGTAGCTTAGACAAAGGAAGTGTAGAAAATGCAGGATAGAAACTCTATCCGCTGGATCACCCGTACTGGCTTGTTATTGGCTGTTGCTTTGGTTGTGCAAAGCTTGCGCTTGGCACCTCCCTACGGACAGCTGATCACTGGCAGCGTTATCAACGCGGTGCTCATTTTGGCCGTCAGCTTGGTAGATATCTGGGCTGGCGTTGGTATTGGTCTACTGACCCCTTGGATAGCGCTCATTACCGGTATTATGGGCTTGCCCTTTATGGTGCCGTTTATCATGGCGGCTAATGCCACGTTAGCGTTAGTCTATGGTTTGCTACGCAACAAGGGCCGTCTACTGGCCGGCATTGCCGGTGCCTTTGCTAAGTATGGCTTTTTTGTACTGACTACCAATTTCCTATTGCAGCTCTTTGGTAAGCAGCTACCCCCGCCTGCTGTTGCTGCCTTTGGCGTTACCCAGCTCGGCACGGCCTTGGTGGGCGTGCTGCTGGCCCTGATCATTTACGATACCATTGCGCCTATGCTGCGAGGAGGAGGGCGTGGTTAATTGGACCTGAGAATAAACTATCTGCGGCCCGACGTGACGCAAATGACAACTGATCAAAAGCAACTCTGGGAGACCTGTCAGGGCATGGAGCAAGCTTTTCTAGAGATAATGCTTAAACAGATGCAGTCGACTATAAAGTTGGATCTTTTCCCGCGAAGCATGCAACGCGATATCTATGAAGATATGCAACGAAAGACATTAGCTGAGCAGATGGCAAAGTCAGGAGACGTTGGTTTGGCGGCCATGCTTTACCGCCAGTTACAGCTGCAAATGGTTACCCAGCCAAACAACCCCACCGCATAGGTGGGGTTGTTTGGCCGTAGGGGGCACCTCTCCCACGGGTTTGGTGTAGCCAGCCCGGGTGACCGTCTAAGACCACTGAAGAAGTCCCTTAAAGTCCGGGAGAAGGTCGTTGGTCCTGCGTAA
>CALNBW010000009.1 GCA_937874815.1 uncultured Bacillota bacterium
CGATCGTCTTGCGGCTTAAAATCAGCTTTACTGATGGTTCTTTTCTCGAAGTAGATAGAAAAAGCACTCGTCTGGCTGACAGTGAACGAAAAATTGTTCACTTAGACCTAGCCTACCAAGCAAAATAGACGTAGAAAGCAGGCAAGCCGATTGCCTGCTTTCTACATATTCTTTTACTTCATAGACACTATTTGAGCTTATAGCTGGACATGGTAAGATACGTACTAGCAACGCCTTTGGCGTTGCGGGTAATGAAGTGATGGTTGCAGAGCAACCATCAGCTTGCACCGTTTAGTAGCGCTTTGGCGTTGCTAGTGAAAGGAGGCGTCCGATGCTAGGAGCATTAGTGATGGCTACGGCACCGGTCTGGGCATTGCTCACCTTTTTCTATGTACGTGATCGGTATGACAAGGAACCGCGAGCGCTGCTGGTTCGGTTGTTCATTTACGGCATGTTAGTTACCTTTATTGCCGCGGCAGTAAGTTTGCTGGGCATCAGCATTCTTTCAGCTGTGCTGCCCCCAGACAGTTGGCTCTATCTTTTGCTGGAAAATTTCGTGTTAGTGGCTTTAGTGGAGGAGTATCTAAAGTTCTTTGTGGTGCGGCGCTGCGCTTATTCTCACCCCGCTTTCAACGAGCCTTATGACGGCATGTTATATGCCGTAACTGCCTCCCTCGGCTTTGCTGCCTTAGAGAACGTTTTGTATGTGACGCAGGGGGGGGCTCAGGTGGCCCTCGTGCGTGGTTTACTTTCTGTGCCAGGGCATGCGCTCTTTGCTGCGCCCATGGGCTATTTTCTTGGCAAGGCTCGATTCTCTAAGAATCCAGATAAGTCAAGGATCTATCTGAAACGCGCTCTCGTTATTCCCGTTTTGTTACATGGCGTCTATGATTTATTACTCTCTACCCAACATACCGTTTTGGCAATGGGGGTAGTGCCTCTATCAGTCGGTATGTGGGTGATGGCTTTAAAACAGATCAAGCTTGCTGAGCTACGCTCGCCCTTTCGCCCCTGAAGCAGTGGGGGAGTGCTAGAGGATTAGTTTTTAGAGGAGTGTTTGCATGTGGCAAGAAAACCAGAGTCTGGCTGCCTATAAGGGATTCGCCCTCGATAGTTTTCAACGCCAAGCCTTAGCCTATATTGAACAAGGACGCTCAGTCATAGTTAGCGCCCCTACGGGGGTAGGGAAAACCTTGATTGCCGATTACTTAATAGAGAAGGCCGTTGGGGAGGGCAAGCGAGTTATCTATACAGCGCCCATTAAGGCCCTGAGTAATCAGAAATACCGTCAGTTCAAGGCTAGCCTCGGCTCAGAGCACGTGGGAATCCTTACAGGCGATGTGGTTTTAAACAGCGAGGCCCCTGTGCTCATGATGACCACGGAGATCTATCGCAACATGGTTTTAACAGATCCGGCACGAGCAGCCGGTTTCCATTACTTAATCTTTGATGAAATTCACTTTGTCGGTTCTGACCGGGGTGTAGCCTGGGAGGAAAGCATCATTTTTGCCCCGCCGCACGTGAAATTTCTGGGTCTTAGTGCGACTATTGGTAACCAGGAGCAATTTGTCGGCTGGCTCTCTGAAGTACGCCAGGAGCCGGTGGCTCTTGTGGTGGAGACCAATCGCGCTGTGCCCTTGTATCATCGTTTTTATAACTCGGCCACTGGAATAACTTCCTTACCTGAAATCCGGAAGGCCAGCCAGCAGGGGAGATTACGAGCCACCGACCATCGGCAGCTCGCCAATGCCCTGCGTCGGCACTATTTGCCCGCGCTGTGTTTTGTGTTTAGTAGACGGCAATGTGTAGAAAAGGCGAGGGAACTGTTACGGG
>CALNBW010000010.1 GCA_937874815.1 uncultured Bacillota bacterium
GAGGCGGTGCGGGACAAAACTCCGTCCCCTGTCCCGCCCGGCATGATTGGCGGCAGCCTGTGCCCAGCAGCACCTCTCGGCCCCGAGATATTTGCAACAGCCTTTTTTAGCTTTCCCATTCGGGCTCGTTTTCCTTTACTTTGGCATAGGTGATGCTTGTTTCACCGTAACGGTTCTTAATGGCGTCCATTGCTTGGACTGCCTTTTTTTGTTTTTCCTGTTCAGCCAATGTGCCCAAGAATGACAACTGTTGTGTGGCCGTCTGGCTTAAATTCTGCAAACTGATGCCGATGAGGCGGACGGGATGCCCATTGTAGTTTTTGAGCAGCAGGTCCTTGCCCTGCTGATAGATGATTTGATCTAAGTTAGTCGGTTCTCGCAAACTGGCATGACGCGTGAGCGTGGTGAAATCATGGTAGCGCAGCTTCAAAGCCACTGTTCGCCCAAACAGGCCTGCCCGACGTAAGCGCCGTCCTACTTTTTCTGACAGGTGTAAGAGAACGGCCAACACCTGCTCCAGGTCGCAGGTATCATCAGTGAAGGTGTGTTCATGTCCCATTGATTTGATTTCTGTTTCTGTCATTACGGGTCGCTCGTCTTGGCCGGCTGCTAGTTGTTGCAGATGACTAGCCTGGGCGGGCCCAACGGCACGGGCTAGTAGCTGGGCGTCGAAGCTAGCCAACTCGCCTATTGTCTTGATGCCGAGGGCGCTTAACTTGTCGGCCGTCTTTGGCCCCACCCCCCAGAGGCGTGCAATAGGGAGCGGGTGTAAGACGCTTTCTATTTGGTCTGGCTTAATCCAGACCAACCCATTGGGTTTCTGTAACTCGGAAGCTATTTTTGCTAGGAACTTATTGGGGGCAATACCAGCCGAGGCCGTAATGCCAACTTCTTGCCTGATTGATTCCTTAATCTTCTGGGCAATCGTCACTGGGTCCCCGAAAAGATTAGTGCAACCGGTTAAGTCCAAGAACGCTTCATCGATAGAGATTGGCTCTACCAGGGGGGTAAAGCGGTGAAAGATAGCAAAGACCTGGCGCGAAGCAGTTTTGTATTTGGCCATGTCGCCGGGGAGAAAGATACCGTTGGGGCAACGCCGATAAGCTTCCGTCAGGGGCATAGCCGAGTGCACCCCGAATTTCCGGGCGGCATAGGAACAAGTAGAGACCACCCCCCTCTGGTCGGGACGACCTCCGATGATCACCGGCTGGCCGCGCAGCTCTGGCCGGTCCCGCTCTTCCACGCTGGCAAAGAAAGCATCCAGGTCCACGTGCAAAATAGGCCGTGGCTCGGTCATTCCCTCACCTCCCCGCGAACACTTGTTTCTATAATTATAACATAAGTACTCAGATAAATGACAGGAGAAACACCAACAAAGGCGACCGTCCCCGTGGTTGCTGACAAGGCCCCGCCAGTTCAAGGGAAGGTCGTTGGTCCTGCGTAAAGCGCATTGGGGCCTCTAATAAAAGGTGCTTAGACAGCGACGGTTAAAAGCGGCCAACTGTTTGAGCTTAGGCGAGTTTTGGCCGCTTCAGTCGATGGCTAAGCACCTACCTGCAGTAACCAGGCCACACGCGCGCGAGCAGGACCACGACCTTTATCTGCGGTCTCGCACGACCAGCGCGTTATAGCTTCTAGGGGTAGTCCCGCCAGGCATAAGCTGAAGCGGGAGGTGAAAGACGATG
>CALNBW010000011.1 GCA_937874815.1 uncultured Bacillota bacterium
TCCTGTAAATGCTTTAAGGCTATAGAGAACATGCTATCGCCCTCGAAGGGAACCTTGCCAGTTAAGAGCTCGTAAAGCATAACACCGAGAGAATATATATCCGAGAGCTCGCCCACAATGCCTCCCCGGGCTTGCTCCGGCGAGATATAATGCACCGAACCGATCATGGCTCCCGTTTCCGTGAGCGTTGAACCGGTTACGGCCCGGGCAATCCCAAAATCAGTAACCTTAACCCGTCCATCGGCCGTGAGCATGATGTTATGAGGCTTGATGTCTCGATGCACTACCCCATGTTTGTGAGCTACCTGCAAAGCCTCGGCCACTTGTTTGCCAATCTGCAGCACTTCCGGCACCGATAGAGGGCCTTTTTCATTGATCACTTGTTTTAAAGTCTTGCCGTGCAAGAACTCCATGACGATATAGTGAATATCACCATCTTGTCCCACGTCGAAGACACCGACGATATTAGGGCTAGAAAGGCTAGCCGCCGCCTGAGCTTCACGCCGAAACTTGCGGACAAAATCTTCATCACTCGTGAAATGGGGGCTAAGTATTTTAACAGCAACTATGCGATTGAGCCGTAGATCGCGGGCGCGGTAAACGAAGGCCATACCACCGCCACCTACCCGCTCTAGCAGTTCATAGCGGTTGCTGAGCACTCGTCCAATCATCATGCACACCCCCACTTGGCCAAGACAACTGAAATATTGTCATGCCCGCCCCGCTCATTAGCGGCCGCGACCAAACTCTCAGCGACTTGCTGCAAATCTGCTCCCGGAGTCAAATGGCTAGCAATCGCCGTATTATCTAGCAAAGTGAACAAGCCGTCGGAGGCCAATAAAACAACGTCCTCCGGTTGCAGCACGTAGGAAAAAAGATCAATTTCTACTTGCTGGTCGATGCCGATGGCTCGGGTGAGAACATTGCGTTGAGGATGAAATCTGGCTTCGTCAGCCGATAGCTCGCCATTTTTCACTAACTCGCTGACCAAACTATGATCCGTGGTGAGCTGACGGCAAGCATCGCCTCGACAGAGGTACAGCCTGGAATCGCCCACTTGAGCCACAAAGAGCGCTGCTTCGGTCAAAAGAGCAGCAGTAAGCGTCGTTCCCATCCCCCGATACCGTTCCTGGGTGAGGGCCAGCTCATATACGGCTCTGTTAGCTGAACGGACGGCTTGCCCTAAGGCAGCCAAGGGCATCATCCCTTGCACCAGAGCCGTTGCCACTTCCGCCTCCAAGCAACCGATAGCGGTACGACTGGCCACATCGCCGGCTCGATGCCCGCCAATACCATCAGCTACAGCTAAGAGGCCCATGCCTATTTCCCGGCACGGCAAGACACAGGCCAGACAGGAATCTTCATTCGCCACCCGGGCCAGGCCCAAGTCGCTTTTCATCCCCAATAGCAACATGCATTCACCTACTCCTCTCCTTGGAGTCTCCTTCTCAGCTGCCCACAGGCAGCCTCGATTTCAGGACCTAATTCCCGGCGCAAAGTTGCTGTCACCCCTCTGGCCTCTAATGCTCGCAAGAAGAAACGGATTTGCTTATCAGAGGGAGCCTGCCAGGGCAGGCCAGGAACCTCGTTATAAGGTATTACGTTGACATTGGCAATAATACCTGCTAACAACGAGGCCAATTTTTCTGCATGAATGAGCTGGTCGTTAAATCCTGCCAGCAATATGTATTCAAAAGTGACGCGCCGCCTACTAGTGCGGGCGTAATCGCGCACCGCGAGCATCAACTCCGTAAGCGGGTAGCGCTGGTTAATAGGCATAATCTGATCCCGCAGATAGTCCAGCGGGGCATGCAGGGATATGGATAAGGTAAGGGGCAAATTTTCTTCCGCCAACTGTCTAATGCCTGGCACCACGCCAGAGGTAGAAACGGTAATGTTACGCATGCCAATATTGAAGGTAGCAGGATTATTGGCGAAGCGAATGCTCTCGATCACTTGCGGGTAGTTGTCTAGCGGTTCGCCCATACCCATGTAGACTAGATGACCTACGCGTAAACCCTGGGCTGCAAGTTCCTGGTTAGCTTGCCAAATCTGCTCGATGATTTCGGCTGTGGTTAGGTTGTCAACGAATCCACCCAGCCCTGAGGCACAAAAGGCGCACCCCATTTTGCAGCCTACCTGACTCGACAAGCAGAGGGTGACGCCATAATGATAACGTAGGATGACGCACTCCACAATTCTGTCCTCAGAGAAAGCGATAGCCAACTTGGTAGTGCCATCGGCGGCTACCTGACGAGCGACAACTTCCCCAGCGCCAACAACGGCCGTCTCCTCCAGCTTTTGACGCAACTCCTTAGGGAAATTACTCATTTGGCTAAAATCGCCCACGTTGTGCTGGTAGATCCATTCCATTAGCTGCTTGGCCCTGTATTCCGGTTGGCCCAGTTCCAAAAAGAAATCGGTTAAGGCTGGCCAGGCCAACCCCACAAGATTGCGTTTCGATGTCACTCTTAATGTGCCTCCTTTTCCTGCACGGCCGCCGTTACTACTCAGTGCGGCCCATACGGCAGATAAAGAACCCGTCGAGGGCGTGTTGCTGGGGGTAGGTATATAGATAACCTGCTGTTAATTCCTGGCCCCATGTTGCTTCCAGCTGTTTGGGCCAAGAGCACGGCACAAAATTCGGATGTTGCTCTAAAAAACTGAAGATTACAGCAGTCGTTTCCTCGGGCTCGGTGCTGCACACACTATACACAAGTATGCCCCCCGGTTGCACCAAGCTGGCAGCTTCGGACAAGATTGCCAGTTGCAGTGTAGCCAGCTCGAGGATATCACTAGCTGTTCTATGCCAGCGAATATCTGGCTTGCGCCTGATTACACCGAGGCCCGAACAGGGGGCATCGACCAATACGCGTTCAGCAGGCTGCCAAGTAGCTGCCGTTAATTTGGTCGCGTCCGCCTGCCGCGTTTCCACGCTGGTGATCTGCAGCCGCCGGGCAGCTGACTCAATCAAACCCAGCCTTTTGGCGTGTATATCAAGAGCTACTACTCGCCCGCGATCCTGCATCAGTTCCGCCAGATGCAGAGCTTTGCCCCCGGGGGCAGCGCAAACGTCGTAAACTAGTTGCCCTGGTTGTGGATCTACCACTTGCCCCACCAACGTGGAGGCCGCCCCCTGCACTGTACAACGCCCTGCCTGTAACGCCTCCAGGTTGGGCAACGATGCTTTAGCAACGTGTAATGAATTGGCTACCAGGGGATGCGGAGTAGCTTCAATCCCGGCCGCTGCGAATTCTTGTAGAAGCTCGGCAGCTGTAGCCTGCAGAGTATTCACCCGCAGATCTGTGCCGGCTGCGCTATTAAAGGTAGCACACAGAACCTCTGTTTCAGCGGGTGAAAACCGCTCCAGCCAGCGCTCGACCATCCACTCTGGAAAGCTATAACGGATGCTGAGATTATAAGCAACTGAGTTGGTATCAGGCCAGGGCAGGGCTGCTTGGCTGCGCACTGCCCGCCGCAAAATGGCGTTAACCAAGCCAGCGACACCCTTGTGCCCTACCTTATAAGCTAGTTTTACGCTCTCGTCAACGGCAGCATGGTCAGGTACATCCAAGTAAATGATCTGGTAAAGACCTAACCGCAGCAAATTACGGATGGGAGGCGTCAGGCTAGCCAAAGGTCGCGTAAGCCACTGCTCCAGCAAGTAATCTAAGCTCCGGCGATAAGTCAGGGTGCCATAAACGAGTTGCTTGATGAAAGCGGCATCCGTGGCCGAGGCCCCTTGCACCGCCCCGCGCAAAGCCAAGTTACTATATGCGCCTTCTTCCAAAACGGCTGTAATAGCCTGCAACGCCTTGCCGCGTGGTGTATTCACTAGTCGCGGGACCGTCTAATGCTCAGTAACCGCAACAGCTGTGCAATGGCAGCCGCGGCAGCGGCAACATAGGTCAAGGCAGCCGCCTGTAAAACCGCACGCGCTGGGCCCAGTTCCTGCTGCGACAAGTAATTGCCATCGCCTAACATGGCCAGCGCTCGCGAGCTAGCGTTAAACTCAACTGGTAAGGTAACTATCTGAAAGATTACAGCTCCCAAGAAGAACAGAATTCCCAAATCAGCTAGCCCGGGCAGGCTCATAGCCAAGCCCAGGAAAAGCAACGGTAACGCTAAACTAGAACCTAGCTGCGCCACGGGTACAATTGCATTGCGAAAGGACAAAGGAGCATAGTTCTGGTTATGCTGCAGGGCATGCCCCGTTTCATGAGCGGCGATGCCAAGCGCTGCCAACGAATTGCCGTGATAGATCTCCTGCGACAGGCGCAATTTCTTCACCCGCGGGTCGTAATGATCCGTTAAACGGCCACTTGTCAGTTCAACCTCCACATCATACACGCCGTGTTGTTGCAGCAGTGCCCGGGCAGTTTCGGCCCCAGTTAGCCCCCGGCTGTTACTGATACGGGCATAGCGGCTATAAGTCGATTTAACTTTGCCCTGGGCATACACAGCGAAAACAAAGGCGATAAGCACATAGATTGTTCCTGGACCACCTAGCCAATACATCAGACATCCTCCTCGTATAATATTTGTTTAAGGCCCTGCAAACTGAATCACGGTTTTTTAATGGCCTAAATGACTACCAACCGTCAAGCCATGCCCCCGCACATAGTCAGCTCCCAGCATGCGCCGCTTGCTAGCGGGCTGCACTTCTTTCAACAGTAATAGCCCAGCACCAGTTTGCACAACCGGCCCCGCTTCTGTAAGAGCAACGATATCTCCCGGCTCCGCCCCCGCCGTTTCCCCATCGGCATCCAGCGTCTGGGTAGCAAAAACCCGTAATGATTTACCAGCATGGAGCGTATGCGCTACGGGCCAAGGGTTCAGCCCTCGCACTAGATTATGAATAGCACTGGCACTATTAGCCCACTGGATCAGCCCATCCTGTTTAGTCAAATTTCGAGCGTAGGACGAGCCTGTGCTAGGCTGAGTAATAGGCTGAAGCTGCCCCTCTTCCAAAGCTGCAAGAGTTTGGGCTAAAGTCTCGGCTCCTAATAGGGCCAGACGGTCATGGATCTGACCACAGTTGTCATCCGGGCCTATGGGCAACTTAGCCTGCAACAGGATATCGCCCGTATCCAACCCCGCATCCATGAGCATGGTGGTGATGCCGGTTTCGGCCTCCCCATTGACAATGGCCCAATGAATAGGAGCGCCCCCTCGGTATGCTGGCAACAGTGAGGCATGAACATTGATGCAGCCATGGCGGGGTAGCGCCAACACTTGCGGTGTCAGAATCTGGGCATAGGCTACCACCACAATCAGGTCCGGCGCGAGGGCCTGCAGCTGTTGCCAATTCTCCGAGCTGCGAAGGCGAGCGGGTTGGTAAACCGGCAACCGCAACTCCAAGGCTGCTTGCTTTACCGGTGGAGGGGTTAATGTTAGCCCCCGCCCCTGGCGCCGATCAGGCTGGGTGTAAACCCCCACAACCTGTGTGCTGGCAGCTAATTGGCGCAAACAGGGGACAGCGAACTCGGGCGTACCCATGAAAACGGCGCGCATTAGTCTTCTGGCTCCAGGGCAGACCCATCGTCAGCGGGCAGAATACGCGTGGCCCGGTCAATAAACAGGACCCCATGCAAATGGTCGATCTCATGCTGCAAGGCCCGGGCGAATAACCCCTCAGCTTCTACTTCTATTGCTTCGCCACAGCGATCTTGGGCGACGACGGTGACGCTGGCCGCCCGTATTACTTCCCCATAGGTAAAAGGCACGCTCAAACAACCTTCAATATCCAGCTCTTCTCCTTGGGAGGCCACAATCTTAGGATTAACCAGTTCCAGGAGGCCACTATCAGCAACGTCGACCACTACGATCTGTTTGCTGATCCCAATCTGCGGTGCCGCCAGCCCCACTCCTTCGTAATGATACATACTCTCGGCCATGTCATCCAATATTCGGCCGAGAGCGGCATCAAAACGCTTCACCGGCATCGCTTTTTTGCGGAGCACCTCGTCTCCTTCTGTGCGCATAAACCTAATAGCCACCTGATCCCCTCCTAGGCATCAAACTCCAAAACGGTTTGAGTACGCCGCCGGGCAGCATAGTACTGCTCTAGTGCCTGCTCCAGAACCTGCCGCAACCGGGCCCGTTCTCTTGACTTGATGATGATCTGCCAGCGGAAACTATTTTTGATCTTGCTGACTGGACAAGGTGTCGGGCCGATTAGTTGGCCGGCCCCACCCAGATTTTCAGTCAGCCGGGCAGCCAAGAAAGCTGCATCGGCGATTAACTCTGTTTCATTTTCGTTAGTAAAGAATAATGTTATCATATAGCCCAGCGGTGGGTAAAGCCCTTGCTGGCGCATTTGCATTTCCTTATGATAAAAACCGAGATAATCATGGTTCCGGGCGCACTCTAATGCATAATGGCTCGTGTTGAATGCTTGCAGAATAACCTCGCCCGGGCTATCCCCGCGCCCGGCGCGGCGCTCGGCCGAGCGAAAATCCGGAATATAGAGCCCACTGTCGGCTCCCACCACACCTACTAAGGTAACACGGGGAAAATCTAGGCCTTTTGCGATCATCTGGGTGCCCACCAAAATATCATATTTACCCTGCCCAAAGCCCTGCAAAATGCGGGCATGGGCATTGCGCCCGACGGTAGTATCTCTATCCATACGCTCGACCTTAGCTTCTGGAAACCGAGACTGAAGGTACGTTTCCAAGCGCTCAGTGCCAATACCTTGAGTTCTAAGTCTATCACTACCACACTCCGGGCAGGTACGCAAGATTGGCTGTTGGTAACCACAGTAATGGCAATGCAAGCGCCCCGTACTGAGATGATAAGTCAAGGAAATGTCGCAATGTGGGCAAAAGGGTACAGCGCCGCAGTCAAGACAGAGCAAAAAGCTGGCAAAGCCGCGCCGGTTAAGCAGAATGATGGCCTGTTCCTGACGGCTTAAGCATTCAGTCAGGGCATGCTCCAAGCGGCGACTGATGGGCCCTTTATGACCAGCCCGCAACTCTTCCCGCATGTCGACAACCCGTACAGGCGGCAGTGGCCTATCACTTACCCGCTCCGTTAACTCTAGACGCTGGCATTTGCCCATTTCGCTAGCCGTATACGTTTCCAGCGAAGGGGTGGCACTTCCCAGCACGAGCAAACTGCCAGTGGTGCGCTGCCGCAATTGGGCCACGACCCGGGTATGGTAGCGGGGATTTTCATCCTGCTGATAACTTTGATCATGCTCTTCATCAAGAATAATCACCCCAAGCCGGGTTAAAGGCACAAAGATGGCTGAGCGAGCCCCAATCACAATTTGGGCGTAGCCGCCCTTGATGCGTCGCCATTCGTCAAAGCGCTCGCGCGGGGTAAGGCCACTATGCCAGATAGCAACTTGACTACCGAAACGGGCCTGAAAGTGCGCCACCATCTGGGGAGTAAGAGAGATCTCCGGCACTAGCATCAGGCACTGCTTTTTTTGCTCCAGGGCCGCGGCGATCAAACGCAAGTAGACCTCTGTTTTGCCACTACCAGTAACCCCATGCAACAGCCACGTTGTCGGCTTCTCCGCAACCAGCCCCTCGCTCAACCGCTCAAAA
>CALNBW010000012.1 GCA_937874815.1 uncultured Bacillota bacterium
GGAAGCACGCAACGTGGGCATTACGCTGGTGGCAACTGGCCCAGGTAGCGCCAATGTAATTGGCGGTACTTTTGTGGCCCTCAAGTTGGTTGGTGACTGCGTGGACGACATGGTGGTCAAAGATCCGGTGGCCATGAAATGTGCTTTCGGCGAGAACCCGAAACGGGTGTATGGTAGCCAACGCAAGACGCCAGCCACCCGCATGGGCACTGCAGCAGTTTTGCGCGACGCCCTCTATAAAGCCAAACAGTACATGGAGGCCAAGGAACGCGCTGCTGACGACCCCAGTAAAATGCCCCAGTTCGACTTGCAGAAAGAGGCCCTAATCCCTGTGCTACGCCGCGAAATCCCACTCAAAGCGCATGCTCATCGGGCTGATGACATCTTTACTGCAATCCGCGTCGCCAAGGAATTTGATGTCCGGATTACGCTCGACCATTGCACGGAAGGGCATCTAGTGGCTGAGCGCCTTGCTAGCACTGGCCTGGCAGCTATTGTCGGCCCTAGCTTCGGCCACCGCAGCAAATTTGAGTTGACGAACAAAACGTTCCTCACGGCTGTCGCCCTTTCTCAGGCGGGCATGAAGATTGCCCTCACCACCGATTCCCCAGTTACGCCGCTTCACTCCTTGCCACTAATGGCAGGCATGGCGGTAGCTGCGGGCATGGATGAAGAGGAGGCCCTCAAAGCGATTACTATCAATGCGGCGGAGATAATTGAGGTTGCAGACCGCGTGGGCAGCATCGAGGTTGGAAAGGATGCCGACATCGCTATCTACGACGGCCATCCTTTTGAAATCAACGGTAAGGCCTGGAAGGTGCTTATCGACGGGCGGGTTGTCTATTCCTGCTAGTAGGTTCGCGGAAAAGATATAGCCGGCAAAAAAGGGAGCGTCGCAGATGTTTGCGATGCTCCCTTGAATTTTGCTCTAGGCCGGGCGACGGCGCCGGGTGTAGCAGCCCCTAGCTAAGCGTTAGCTTGGGCCAACGGCGACGGCACCGTATAAACGCGGGCGGCCATTTCGCGGTCTAACATATACAGGCCCTTAGGATCATCACCGAACAGGCGATACTGGTCGATGTTATTGCGGGCGTTATCTTCTTCCTCAACCTGCTCCCCGATAAACCACTGTAACATCTGCACCGTCTTGTGGTCGCGAGCCGCGTTAGCTGCATCAGCCAAATCATAGATGCTGCCAGTAATAAACCGCTCGTGCGCAAGGGTTTCAGTTAAGACTTCTTCTATGCTAGCAAAATCAGCCTTTGGTTGCTCAATCGCCTGCAGCCTGACGCGGCCACCAGCTGCCAGCACATAATTGTACAGGATTAAGGCATGGTCACGCTCTTCCTGTACTTGAATCATAAACCAGTGGGCATAGCCCTTGAGATTCTCTTCTTCTAGGTAGGCCGACATCGACAGATACAGATATGCTGAAAAGAGTTCTTTCTGGATCTGGTCATTCAGAAGCTGTTCCATTTTCTCTGTTAACATAATCTTACCTCCTTGAATTTGGTTGCTAAAGATGAGCTTTTCCCAGGCTCAGTTATTTATTACGCCGAGACTCGGCTATTTCCTGCTATTAGCGAAGGCGTTTCTAACTGGAGATGCATGCCCGTGGGGAAACTGAGCAAACTGTGTTTAGTATCTCTTGACAAGGAGGACATCAAATGCCGTTAACGCAAAAAGAGATGATGTATCTTAAGGATGCCAAATCGCAGGAAGAACTGTGCGTCGCCAAGTACACCGAATATAGCAAGCAAGTATCATGCCAGCAGCTTTCCAGCCTATTGCAGCAGATTGGGGCGCACGAGCAGAAGCACCTGCAAACAGTACAGCAGATGATGCAGGGGCAGATACCGAATGTGGGTAGTTCGGGCGGCCAGCAGCAGGGTGGCATGCAACAGAGCCAGCTATCTGCTCAGGGTGGTGGTGGCATGACCATGCAAGCTTCAACAAGCAGCGGGCAGATGCAGCACCGGGGCCAGCAGCAGATGCAGGCAGGCCAAATGGGCGGAAACATGAGTGGGCAGCCTCTTAACGACAAGCAGATCTGCGAGGATCTCCTGACCACTGAAAAGGCTGTTGCCGGCCTCTATAATACAGCCACCTTTGAATTCACTAATCCCCAGCTACGACAGGTATTAGCTCACATTCAAAAGGAAGAGCAAGAGCATGGCTACCAGCTCTACAATTACATGGCGCAAAAAGGTTGGTATCAGGCACAATAGCATAACTCAGGCCAAGCCCCACATGTAGGCCGTGGGGCTTTTTGTTTTTTTGGGAAGGCGAATGGCAAAGAAGATCTATGGCCCCGCTTGGTTGACAGTGCCCCCTAGCTTCCCTATGCTAACGCTAGAGCATTGCTAGTTAATAGGGGGAATTAGAATGATGAGCAAGCCACAGATAAAGTCGCAGATCTCACTAGAACGCAGCTATGGGCTCGTTGCGCTGCTAGACGCCCACTCCGAAACCACTATCCGCAGCCTGTGGCGTGGCCTAGAATTAGGAGCAATAACTAATAGCCTGCCTAGTATCGTCTGTGCTCAACCGCACATCACACTTGGTATATTCAGCAGCGTCAATAGCCAGCTATTGGCCAGGTTCCCAGTTTTGGCAGCCGACCATCTCCCCTTTGGGGTGAAATTTAGCTCAGTCGGTGCTTTTCCTAACAGCAACGGCTCCACAGTTTTTTTGCAGCCCATTATTACCCCGAAATTGCTCACTTTGCAGCAGTCGTTGCAGTCGGTGTTACAGGACGCTGGCATTGCTTTGCACGAGTTCTACCAGACGGGTAACTGGCAACCCCATAGTTCCCTCGGGCTGGGGCTATCACGCGACCTTGCGGCCAAGGCTCTCGAGTTTAGCCTAGGGCTCGATTTGCCCATTATGGGCCAGGTGCAAGCCGTTGGGCTGATTGAGATGATCAGGCAGGGGGCCTACATTATTTCGGGGTGCGAGCTAGGGCGCTGGGCTTTAGGCAGCGGCGAGCATTTGGCTCCCCCGGATTGTCCCAACCCAAAGGCATGCCTCTTTAGATCCTTAGCTAAACATACATAATGGCAGATCAACTATAACGGAAAAAGACAAAACCTTGCGCCTAAACACGACTACCTTAACAAGAGATAGTGAGATGTGTTATCATCGTAATAGAGAAAGCTTCTCATTCTCAATACGTTGACACATAGGTAGGGGAGGCGCTGGAGATGTGGGAATCGGTATTAATCAGTCTATTGGCAGGTATGGCTACAGGCGTGGGCGCTTTATTGGTGGTTGTGTTGGGGCGGCCATCGCGGCGCTTTTTATCAGCGATGCTCGGCTTGGCCGGTGGGCTGATGTTGGCCATTTCTGTTTTCGACCTCATGCCCGCGGCTAGTGAAATCGGGAATCACACCACAACAGTTTTGGGATTCATTCTAGGCGCGGGCTTGATGGCTTTGCTAGACGTTGTTT
The DNA here is from genome assembly GCA_937874815.1 of uncultured Bacillota bacterium. GTDB lineage: Bacteria > Bacillota > UBA994 > UBA5500 > UBA5500 > UBA5500. Next base: position 3,451 of record CALNBW010000012.1, read on the forward strand.
TGCCCCATATGCATAAAGACTTGCAGACGCCAGAAGGTAGTGCACTTGGTAGTTTTGAATGTGCAGTTGAGCCGCGGTCATGTTCGTCTTGGGTAGGCCAGGGCAAAGGCAGGCGTAGACGGGGCACCAATTGTGGTAGGCATTCGGATTTTGGGGTGGGGCAGCTAGGTAACATGCTGCATTGCGGGCTTTTTTTAGCCACTGGCATAGCGCTACACAACTTGCCTGAGGGCTTGGCCATCGGGGCCGGCTATAGCAATAGTGCTACCGTGGGTGCTACCATTGCCATCAGCCTTGCCCTGCACAATATTCCCGAAGGGATGGTTACGGCAGCGCCTTTGCTGCTATCTGGCATGAACAAGTGGAAGGTGGTGGGCATTGCCACTGCGGCAGGTTTGGTGACGCCAATCGGAACCTTAATTGGAGCGGCGTTGATCGGCATTAGCCCTGAGTTTGTCAGTGTGGCTATGGCTTTAGCCGCGGGTGCAATGATTTACATCGTCAGTGATGAGCTGATTCCGCAATCGCATGAGTACCATAGCCATGCGGCTAATTTCGGCCTAGTGGCAGGCTTTGTTCTCGGTTATATGCTGTAATAAGACAGGGGGGTCGCCCGCTGGTCGACCCCTACGGTTTCTTCAAAAGTTGTGGTATATCTGTAGGGGCGCCGCGCTGCTGCGCCCAGGCCACACGCGCTGGAGTAGGGCCACGACCTTTGGAAGAATCTAACCCCCTATGCGTGGGCGTCAGCCATACGATCTAGCTCTAGCTTCCAGCGTCCGCGGTAAAAACGCAGCGAGCTGAACGCGAAACGGACAAACAGGTCTAAGGTCATCGCTGCCCACACACCCTTGATACCCCAGCCCAGGCGCAGACTAAAGAAGTAGGCGAAGGGGAGGCGTATGCCCCACAGGCCCAAAGCCCCAATTACCATTGGTGCCTTCGTGTCGCCAGCGCCCCGCAGAGCACCGTTAAATACACTGGTCAGTTGCTGCGGAATCTGCGCAGCACCCATCATAATTAAGTAATAGGCACCTAGATCAATAACTTCTGGAACATCAGTCAGTATGCTAAAAACTAGTTTGGGAGTGAATACCAAGAAAGAGGAAGTAATAGCTGTCAGTATCAAACTCCACTTGCCCAACTCCCGTACATAGCGCTCAGCCAGCTTGGTGGAGCCAGCGCCCATACTCTGCCCCACAAAGGCAGTAGCGGCGACACTGAAACCCACGGCGGGCATATAAGAAAGGGATTCGGCCGTCAGTCCCTGCTGATGCGCGGCTAGGGCGACACTGCCAAAGCTCACAACCAAGCCCGTGAGCATAATCTGCCCCAGCTGCATCAGAATGTTTTCAGCAGCTGTTGGCAATCCGATGCCCAAGAGAGCCCGCACATCGTCCCCAACAATACGTACGCCACGCAACTTGAAGGCCAAATTGTCTTGTCTATAAAGCATGATATACATAGCTAACAGAGCGCCCACTGCTTGTGCAATGTTGGAGGCCCAAGCAGCGCCAATAACCCCCATCGGCTTAAAGCCAAAATGCCCAAAAATGAAGGCATAACTAAGTACTACGTTGACCAAGTTAATAACTGTGGCTACTTGCATCGGCACCTTAGTATTACCAGCTCCACGCATTATGGCGCTTGTTATTTGCATGATAGCCATGAAAGGCACACCCCAGATAGCAATCCGCAAGTAGAGGGTGCCCACTTCCAGTAATTCGCCACTGGTGTTGTATAGCAAAACAAGCAGCTCACGCGTGAACATGAAAGTGAGAATGGAGACGCACAAAACCATACCTAGAGCCAAAAAAAAGGCCTGTTCAGCATAACGCCCTGCCTTGGCACGGTCTTTAGCACCAATTGAGCGTGCTACCAGGACGGTTGTGCCGGTGCCGATAGCAGCAAAGAAACCCCATACTAGCATAGTAATGCGTCGCCCTAGGCCTACTGCGCCAATCGCAACGGCCCCAACTCGACCGAGCATCGCCGATGAAACCATGCCCACTGCCATCTGTAGCACATTTTCAATGGTTGCGGGCCAGACCATGGCAAAAATGTTCCTACGCATTTCCTCCTGGCTGATGTCGTTGGGATCAGGTGGTGCTGCTTTTTGCTCTACTGACATTGCATTCCCTCCGCTTTTCTCGCTGTAGCAAGATGTCTAATGATTGCAAAAATATAGGTCCGAATTTCCAGGTTGCTTCTCTAATCATAACCTCCTCGCCTATGTTTGTGCAATTACCACCAGCAGCGATTAGGAACTGAATCTGTTAAGAAAGTGTCTTATCATGACTAAGCATTCGCCTTGCTAAATATTACTCACTAAGCAGGCAGGATATTAGAGTCTTAGCGAGAAAGAGTATCATTACGCCTAAGCAACGCCTGTGGCCTTGCTAGGGGCTCACTATGAAATTAAGGGAGGTTTGAAGTATGGAGAGATACCGATGCATTCCTTGTGGCTACGTCTACGATCCTCAGGAAGGTGACCCTGACAACGGTATTAAGCCCGGCACTTCCTTTGCAGATTTACCGGAAGACTGGGTCTGCCCCTTGTGTGGCACCGATAAGTCGGAATTCGAGAAAGACGAGTAAGGTTAATTAGGCAAAGCCAAGAAAGCTAAGGGGACGGGGGCAGTGGCACGCGTGCCAATGCCCCCGTCCCCTTGGCTGACAGCGCTAGGAAGGGAGTGCTTTAGTGACCAAGTCGGAACTAAATGTCTCATTACTAGATATGGTAATGTGCGTGTCTCGCACAGCTGACTTAGTCAGCCCGGTGGTGGCTGATCATCAGAAACGTGTAGCTTATCTCGCTGCTCGCCTCGCGGCAGCCGTTGGTCTTGATAAAAAGGAACAAACACAAATACTAGCAGCAGGAGCGCTCCACGATATCGGTGCTCTCTCTTTGAGTGACCGGCTATCAGCACTGGATTTTGAGACAAAGCATACCGCCTTGCATGCGCAAGTTGGCGCTACCCTATTGCGTGGTTATCCTTTATTAGCTGATCTAGCCGATTTGGTTCAGCATCACCATACCTATTGGGATGACAAGGGTGCTCAGCCTCCCTTGGGAGGGCAGTTGGTTCATCTAGCAGATAGAATAGATGTGCTCCTGCGCCACGGTCACGATACCTGCCTATTAACACAAGTAGAAGGCGTTTGCCAGCGAATTGAGGCCGTTGCTGGTCGTATGTTCGACCCAGACCTAGTGGCCGTCTTTCTGGACCTGGCGAAGCAGGAATCTCTATGGCTCGATTTACAACCTGGTATGATAAACATTGCACTGGCGGGTCAAGCAGGCGATGATAATGTCATTCTCGACATGGACGCTTTGCTCGGGTTTGCCCAGTTAATCAGTCACCTCATAGATTTCCGCAGTCGTTTTACTGCAACCCATTCTGAAGGGGTGGCAGCCGCTGCCAAGGCTGTTGGTCGGGCATTAGGCTATGCCCCGGAACACTGTCGTAGGATACGCGTGGCAGGCTATTTGCACGACCTCGGCAAATTAGCCGTTCCGAGCGATTTGCTGGAGAAACCTGGTGCGCTAACTCCAGCTGAATTCGCGGTTATTCGCAGCCATACTTACTATACATATCGTAGCTTAGAGGTGGTGCGTGGCCTGGAGAAGATTGCTGCCTGGGCCGCTTATCATCATGAACGGCTAGATGGGAAAGGCTATCCTTTCCGTCTGCCTGGTGACGCCCTCTGCCCGGAGGCGCGCCTGATGGCAGTAGCTGATGTCTACACAGCTGTTAGTGAAGATCGGCCCTATCGCCAGGGCATGCCACGAGCCGATGCCCAGCGCCTATTGCAGAAAATGGTGGCCAGTGGCGCCCTCGACGCCGACATTGTAGACTGTTTGTGCGACAACATTGATCTGGTAGAAGTGGCCCGAGTAACTGCCCAGGCTGAAGCGGTAGAAAGATATGAGGCATTTTGGCAAGAAGTTAATAGTGCAGTTTACATTTACCGCGATCTCTAGTACCAGAGGGCAACTCCAGCGAAAACACTACCGCATTTCTCTACAGTATGTTCGATAGCAATCAACTGGATCTCGCGTAGCGGGCGCTCTCGCATGGCGAAGGCCGCCTGAACCATAGC
>CALNBW010000013.1 GCA_937874815.1 uncultured Bacillota bacterium
GAGAGCGTATAACCTTTTGTGTAAGTGGTCAATAATGCCAACTAGGGAGGTTGATCATTTATGCAAAACACCAGCATCCAATTGGCTAAGGAATTGGCCAGAGATTGTAAAACCGTGGAAGACGTTCAGGCCAAACTCAGGGATTTGTTTGGCCATACCATTGAGCAGTTACTAGAAGCAGAAATGGACGAGCACCTTGGTTATGTAAAGCATAGCCAAGCCGGCGACAACTCAGGTAATAGCAGAAATGGCTACAGCAAGAAGACCCTTAAGACTCGTTCTGGGAAGACCGAAATAGCTGTTCCTCGAGATAGAAATGGGGAATTTGAACCGCAGGTTATCCGCAAGTACAAAACGACAGCTAGCGAACTTGAGGATCAGATCATCTCCATGTATGCAAAAGGGCTATCAACAAGGGATATCGAGGACCACATCCGGGACATCTACGGGGTCAATATTTCGTCAGCCTTGGTTAGCAGGATTACGGACAAAATAATGCCGGAGATTGCTGAATGGCAGTCGCGCCCACTGGAGAAGGTTTACCCCATAGTCTTCTTGGATGCGATCCATTTCAAAGTACGTCAGGATGGTCGGGTCATAAACAAAGCAGCTTACACGGTGATGGCTCTGACCCTGGCTGGGCACAAGGATATTCTAGGGATTTGGATTGGGGAAAACGAAAGTGCCAGCTTTTGGTTAGGCGTCTGCAATGATTTACATAATAGGGGTGTGGAGGACATCCTAATCGTCGCTAAAGACGGTCTTAGCGGCTTTTCAGAGGCTATAAGCGCTGTTTTCCCTAAGGCCGAACAGCAGCTATGTATTATCCATCAGATCAGAAACACGCTGAAGTACGTGTCTAGCAAGAACAAACAACCGCTCATAACTGATTTAAAAACAGTCTACCAGGCTGTCACCTTGGAACAAGCTGAAGTTGCCTTTGCCCAGTTCAAGGATAAGTGGGAAGCCCAATACCCTATAGTTGTTTGCTCGTGGGAGAAAAACTGGGGTGAACTAACCACATTCTTTAAGTATCCGAAAGAAATACGACGCATTATCTACACCACCAATACCATTGAGGGTTATCATCGGCAGCTTAGGAAGCTAACGAAAACGAGGGTTGTTTATCCATCGGACGATGCCTTACGCAAAGTGATTTACCTAGCAACCAAGGATATCTCAAGAAAATGGAGTAAGCAACCGCGCGAATGGGGGATGTGCATATCGCAGTTCATGATCTATTTCGGCGATAGGCTGACGGATAGAGTTAACATTCTATAACAGGGGGCGCTGCCCCCTGACCCCCGAGGTTTATCGCTTATGTTCTCCCGAGGGGAATGGGCAGGAACATAAAAAGGGGTGGTTCTAAATGAACCATTCCCCTTGGCAGAGTCTCGCAAAACGCTCGGGTTGCTCCTTAGCATTGCCCTATCTATCTCGCGAGCAAGAGCCATTTAGCAGTATGCCCATCGCCGAAGGGAAAAACCATTTACACAAGAATATATACACTCCCTTTTTATCACGTCCAGGTCCTATCAGGATAGAGAAGAGATTGCTAAAGGTAAGGAATACATAGATGATCATTGGCAGGAGGAATTCGATATAGGCAAACTGGCGGGTGTTGTGCATATGAGCCGGTATCACTACACTCGTTTGTTTAAGCGGCATACGGGTATGACACCCTATAATTATCATCAAGAAGTAAGGATTGGTAAAATAAAGGAAAAGCTGTGTGACATCAAGCTGTCCATCACCCAAGCCTTTGAAGCATGCGGTGCGGATTACAATGGGAACATGGCAAAGGTATTCAAACGCAAGACAGGAATGACTCCTTCTCAATATCGTGCGATGATGAATCAAAAATAGAGAGTTGAGTAGAAAAGGCTTCCGGCCGTTAACGGCTTTGGAAGTCTTTTTGTCGGAACACAGCAAAAATCACCGGAAACTGAGCACTGATTCAACTATCCTGTGCGCCACTGTTTACATAAACTTGGAAACAGAGTATAGGCCATAGGAGGGAAATGCATGAAGAGAATCAGGAGGCTTTCGGCATTTTTGCTGGTCACAGTCCTAATAATTGAGTATTACGGGTCAGATTGAGCAAGCAGTACGGTTAATTTGAGCCGCGCCCGCGGTTAAAATGAGCCACCTTCAC
>CALNBW010000014.1 GCA_937874815.1 uncultured Bacillota bacterium
TCAACAACGGCTTTTACTTCGTCGCTAATCTTCTCGGGGTCATAGACATAGCCAACGCCGTCTTCTGCTAAACCGAGGCTATGAATTTTCTTGCCCTCAAACTTGCCCTTGAGCCAGTCATCGGAGATGGTGTAGATAGCAGTATCGAGGCGCTTGAGCATACTGGTTAGGGTATAAGGAGTGAGGTCGCTTTGATCAACGTCAACACCGATAAAATGCACTTTAGCTTTGTCGCAAGCTTGGGCAACGCCGATACCAGTGCCACCAGCCGCGTGATAAACCACGTCTGCGCCGTTGTTAATCATTGTGGTAGCGATTTGCTCACCCTTAGCAATGGCACCCCAGTCCTCAGCGTACTGGATCTGTACAGTGGCATCCGGATTAGCTGCCTTTACGCCAGCGTGGAAGCCGACTTCGAACTTCTCTATAACGCCGCCGCTCATGCCGCCCACAAAACCAACGTTATTGGTCTTTGTAGTGAGGCCAGCGATCAGACCGACCAAGAAGGAGCCTTCGTTCTCTTTGAAAACTACATAGGCTACGTTTGGTAGCGCCGCATCCGGATCTGCCGGCGCGGAGTCAACAATGCCAAACTGAACATTAGGGTTGTTCTTAGCGGCTTCATCTAGCTGGGTGGCCATCATGTAGCCGACTCCCCATACCAGACCAGCGCCCTGACCAACAGCAGCAGTCAGGTTTGGAGCGTAATCCTGCTCACTGTTGGATTCAACATAGTCGACCTTGACTTCGGATTTGTTGGCATCGCCAAACTTTTCCAAGCCGTCCCAAGCAGCCTGGTTAAAAGACTTGTCATCGACGCCGCCCTGGTCGGTAACCATAGTTACTTTTTTCAGCTCAGCTGGGGCTGGCGTGCAGCCTACTAAGCTAGCTACAACAAGAACTAGGGCCAAGCCTGCTAATAATACTTTCTTACTCAAGTTGTTCCCTCCTTAAGTTATGTCGGGGCCTATCCAGCCCCAAACGCTATATTATGTTCGGTGAGTTGCCGGCGAAGTCCTGCTAAACCAGAGGACAGATCTTATTATGTTCCTGTAACCTAGCCAATTGAATTTATTGCTAATAACGGTAGAATAGTGAAAGCTAGGAGGGGCGGCTATGCTATTCGACCCAAATCACCTTCTCCTGGAGCTTGGGGTCCAGCCGCGGCTTCTCTTCGCCGGCCTGGTCGGGGTATCCTAAAGGTGTCAGGGCTACAATTTCCTCGTCAGCCGGTAGGTGCAAAATCTCGGTTAAACCGGCTTCGTCGGCAAGAGGACCGGTCATCCAGCAAGTGCCCAACCCCTCGGCGTGGGCCGCTAGCAACAAGTTCTGAAAGGCGGCAGAAACACTCTCCAGATGCATCTTGCGTCGGCGCGGCTGTTGTTCATCGCGGGGCATGGTGGCCACAATGATGAAAGGCGCACCACCATAATTCTTAGCCCAGGTTAAGAAGGTTTCCTGTTGGGCGCTGCGCTCGCCTGCTGGCGGATAGTTTCGTTCCGTGACACAGCCATAGCTGGCTGCGATCTCGTCCCTTTTGGACCCGGATACAACGTAGAACTTCCATTGCTGTAAGTTCACACCTGAGGGAGCCCAGTTGGCGGCGTCTAGAACCTTGAGTACAACGTCTTTGGGTACCGGGTCAGTCTTGAACTTGCGGATGCTGCGGCGTCCGCGAATTGCTTGATATAGATCCACGGCTAATACCTCCTCTTATTACTATGTTAGTTTTCATTATATCATCAGTGTAAAGCCTGCTTCAAAGGCAATGTCGTTGACATTACAATAAGGGCTGGATAGACTTAAGGGAACCTTTTCTAATCTTTAGGAGGTGAGGGAAGTGCGTATGCAGTTTTACAATACGTTGACTCGCAGCAAGCAAGAATTTGAACCATTGCGCCCTAAACAGGTTGGCATGTATGTCTGTGGCCCTACCGTATATGGTTATGCTTCTATTGGCAACATGCGGGCTTACATTTTCGCTGACACTTTGCGCCGAGCGCTTGAATTTAATGATTTTAAGGTCAAATTGGTGATGAACATCACCGATGTGGGGCATCTCGAATCGGATCAGGACGAAGGCGAGGATAAGATGGCGCTGACGGCAAAGCGCGAGCGCAAAACTCCCTGGGAAATAGCGGCTTACTACGCCGATGTTTTTTTACAAGACACTAAGCGCCTTAACATTAAGCAACCTTCCGTTGTAGCTTGGGCCACCAAGCACATTGCGGAGATGATCGCGATGGTGGAGGAATTACTGGAGCGTGGATTCGCCTATGAAACGAGCGATGGTATCTACTTTGACATCAGTAAATACCCCGACTATGGCCGCCTGTCGCGGCGAAAATTAGAT
>CALNBW010000015.1 GCA_937874815.1 uncultured Bacillota bacterium
TATGAAGGGCGAAGATATCGGCGAGCTTATGGTTCGCTATGTGCAACCAGAACTAGAACCGGGCGATGTCATCTTCGTAAGCGAAAAGGCGGCCGCAGCTAGCCAGGGGCGAGCTGTGCCTATGGATGAGATTAAGCCGAGCCCGCTGGCCCGCTTTCTAGTGCGCTTTGTCTATAAGGCGCCCTACGGTATTGGTTTAGGCATGCCAGAAACAATGGAAATGGCCATTCGCGAGGTAGGCGTGCCCCGCATTTTGCTGGCCTCAGTTATCGGCGGTTTCGGGAAGATTTTTGGCATACGGGGTTTGTTCTATCGCGTAGCTGGTCCTAAGGCCCGTTCGATTGACGGCCCAGCCGATTATGTGATTCCTCCCTATAACCGGCACGTGGTGTTAGGGGTGGCTGACGCCGACTCGCTTTGTCGCCAGGCTGCTGCCAAAGTTGGTGCCCCTGTTGCCATAGTCGATGCCAATGATATTGGCATGAACGTCATTGGGCTCTCTAGCCCAGAACTGAAGCAGTTACCATGGCAGGCGATACTCAAAGACAATCCGGCGGGGCAAACGTCGGAGAGTACCCCCTTCGGGATAATACGCTCTTTGGGTGCCTCGGAAAAAGAGATTTCCACGAATTTGTAGTTGACGCTATGGACAAGACTATGATATTCTCTGGTGAAGAATTAGGAGCCTTTAACCTTGGTCCCGTGAGGCTGAGAAGGCACTGGCATAGCTGTTCATATAGCCTCTTTATGCCTTCTTGCCTTTTTACGGGCGGGAAGGCATTTTGTTTTGCTCAAGTAGACAAAGAAAGAGGGGGAGTACGGTGGCTATTTGCGGAAAATCCTTAATCGCGCCTGACGATTTTACAGTAGACGAGCTGCAGCAGGTCGTGCGCACTGCAGGTGAGATGATGGATGCTGGAGCCGGTGCTTTTCAGGATTTGTGCAGGGGGAAAATACTAGCTACGTTGTTCTATGAGCCAAGCACACGCACCAAATTGAGCTTTGAGGCCGCTATGCTACGCATGGGCGGAAACATCCTAGGTTTTGGAGACGCGAATACTAGCTCGGTGGCCAAAGGTGAAAGTATTGCCGATACAGTGCGTGTTATTTCTCACTATGCCGACGTAGCTGTAATGCGACATCATAAGGAAGGCGCTCCCAAACTGGCTGCTCAATATGCCACTATCCCTTTCATTAATGGGGGAGACGGTGGCCATCAACATCCTACTCAAACTCTGACAGACCTGCTGACAGTTGCCAGGTATAAAGGAGAAATAGCAGAGCAGGTCGTAGCTTTCTGCGGTGACCTAAAATTCGGCCGCACTGTGCATTCGCTTATTCGCACATTGGCCCGTTTCCATGCCAAGAAAATTGTTCTGGTATCGCCTGAAGAGCTAACCTTACCGCAAAGCCTGTACCGAGAGCTAAAGGCGCAAGGGGTGCAAATGGACATTGAGACTTGCCTCGATGCCGTTATCTCAGAAGTTGACGTGCTCTACATGACCCGTATTCAGCGTG
>CALNBW010000016.1 GCA_937874815.1 uncultured Bacillota bacterium
GCCGGTTTTTGCTTCTGCTGAAAACCTAGGCCCTCGCGCCACAGTGACTGTCTTACAGATTGCTGCTACGCGCCCTGATCTGATTATTGCCGGAGCCGAGGACCAGGAGCTGGTCAATGGGCTCCGAGCGGCTGGCCTTCCTGCCCTTGTGATAGCACCGCAGCGCCTAGATAGTCTGCTGCTTTGGCCAGAAAAGCTCGGCCCGTTGTTGGCCGCTAGACAGCAGGCTGCCCAATATGCCCGACTTTTTGAGAAGCGGCTGAGCGAGTTCCGCAGCGTAGCTAAAGAGGAGCCAGGAGCAGGGCGGCGGGTGTTGTGGCTGACAGACGAACAGTTTACGGCGGCTGGTAGCAATACGCTAGAGGCAGATTTGTTGGACCTCGTGGGTCTCACTAATGCGGCCGCTATCCTTGATGGATACGCTGTGCTTGAGCTAGCGGAGATAGCCACATTTGCTCCTCGGGTGATTATTGCGCCCGAGACCCTATTTCCTGAGCTGCAGGCACTGTGGCCAGAGCCACTTCAGGTAACGGAACCGGTAACCGAATCGCCATTCTTGGTTCCGTCCCTGCAGCAGCCTAGTATGATTGGCTGGGATGATCTGTTTGTTAGAGCGGAGCAGCTACTGCAGCAGGTGCAGGAGCCAGTTGTACCAGAAGCAGATCAATAATTCGCGCACGCAGAAGGGGTTGTATGTATTGCAGGCAATTAGAGGTGCAATTACGGCCGCAGCAAACGAGGCAACTGAAATCCTGCAGCAGACCACCGTTCTGTTAAGGGAGCTGCTTAAAGCCAATGGCTTGCAAGCTCAGGAGGTTATCAGCATCATTTTTACAGCTACTCCCGACTTAAATGCGGCTTTCCCAGCGGCAGCAGCACGCGCACTGGGCTTAACCGAGGTAGCACTGCTAGATGCGGTCGAAATTGATGTACCTGGGGCCTTAGCCAAGACTATTCGGGTTTTGATGCTGGTTGATCGTCCTCACTCCCCCAGGGACGTGCATCACGTGTACCTGGGGGAGGCAAAGCGCCTCCGTCCTGACTGGGCTGCGCGTTAGCTAAAGAAGTTGTAGCCTACAGCACTTAGTTTGTCAGCTTGTGGTATAATAAGTTTGATTGCTATGCAACATTCGTTTATTAGGCTTTTAAATATTCTTTGGGCTACATACAGGGAATTGTCTAGCTTGGTCGAATAATGCATGGCCGACTACTTGCCTTAATGGAGGAATGAACTTTGCTACCGTGCCAACTGAATATTGCTATTGACGGGCCGGCTGGCGCCGGTAAGAGCTCTGTGGCACGCGCGGTGGCTCAAGCCTTAGGACTTATTTACCTAGATACAGGGGCAATGTATCGTGCTATCACCTGGAAAGCACTTAAGTTGCAGGTGCCGCTTACTGACGCCAACGCACTGGGCGAATTGACTGCGGGTTCGGAGTTTTGCTGGGGTGGCCCTAATGGCGCGCCTGAGCTCTGTATGGATGGAGAACCCTTGCCTGCTGCCATTCGCTCGCAGGAGGTTACTAGCCAGGTATCCTTAGTCGCGAGTTATGAGGAAGTACGCAAGGAGTTGCGTCAGAAACAAAGAGAGCTAGGGAAAGGCCGGGGCGTGGTTATGGATGGCCGAGACATTGGAACGGTTGTCATGCCAGCGGCTGCCCTCAAGATCTTTTTGACCGCCAGCCTGGAGGAACGAGCCGAAAGAAGGTTGAAAGAGCTAGGCCAAGACTCAAGTCTGTTACCGCAGATGATGCAAGCTATGGCTCGGCGTGATCATAAAGATGCGTCTCGCCAACACTCGCCGCTTAGCATTGCTCCCAACGCGACCATAATAGATACCACAGGGCTGTCTTTGTCGCAGGTTGTAGATCTAGTCATCTGGCATGCCCGACAGGTTTGCCTGAGTGAGGGGGAGTAAACATGCGCCTCTATCGCTTTTTGCATAGGGTGATGGCTTGGCTGGTGCCACGCCTGGTGCGCTTTCGCCCCCAGGGGCTAGGAAACATTCCTGAGGATGGCCCTTTTATCATAGCCGCGAATCACATTCATGCTCTTGACCCAGTAATTGTAGCAATTATTGTCCCGCGGCCGGTAAGTTTCATGGCTAAAGAAGAAATCATGCATTCCCGATTCTTAGGGTGGTTGGTAAAGCAGTTGGGCTCATTTCCAGTAAAAAGGGGGAAGGCTGATATTCAAGCTATCCGCCAGGCGCTGAAACTGCTGGCCGCAGGCCAAGTGCTGGGCATCTTTCCAGAAGGAACCCGCAACAAAACGGGGGAAATGCAGGCTGCTTTCGAAGGCACCGCCTTATTAGCCGCGCGGGCCCAGGTCCCTATTGTACCGGTAGCATTGCATGGCCGGTATCGTCTGGGCAGTATTTTTCGAGTCAATGTGGGTGAACCAATACGCATTCCCAGTGCTATTGCGGGCAAACCGACGGCGGAAGAGCGTGCTCAAGGAACCGAGATGATCATGCAGCGCATTGCGGACTTATTGGCTGGATGCGAGGAGGGGAATTAGGCGGCTATGAAGAATCAGATTGCTGCTGCCAGTGGTTTCTGTTTTGGGGTTAAGCGGGCTATTGCGCTGGCTGAAGAAACTTTAGGGCAAGAACCCCTCTACGCCTTAGGGCCTTTAGTTCATAATCCGCAAGAGATGGAAAGACTCAACCAGTTGGGCCTTACTGTCGTTGCGGATATTGAGGCAGTGCCTGATGGAGCTGCTTTACTGATACGAGCCCATGGGGCATCGCCTGCGGTCTATGCCGCGGCTACGAGTAAGCAGTTAAGGCTATTCGACGCTACTTGTCCGCACGTGCGGCAGCTATTGCGTAAGGCGGCTGATTTTGTCCAGAGTGGCTATCAGTTGCTGATAGTGGGTGATGCAAGCCATCCTGAAGTCCAAGCGGCCCTTGCCTGGGCCCGTGGGTTGGCTACGGTGATTACCGGCCCGGAAGCAATAGCTACTCTACCCTTGTCAGAGCGGGTGGCTATAGTGGCGCAAACTACCACTAAGCTCGACGTGTGGGAAGCTGTTTTGCAGGAGTTACGGAGTCGCACCACTGATCCGGAAGTGGGTTGCACCATATGTCACGCGACAAAAAAGCGACAGCAAGCGGCACAGGAACTCTCAAAGCAAGTAGATATAATGGTTGTTGTGGGCGGACATAATAGTGCTAACACGCGAAATCTGGTACAATTATGTTCTGAGATAGGAACGCCTACTCACCATGTTGAGACTGCCGCCGACCTAGACCCTGCTTGGTTTCCAGCAGGAGCCTTGGTTGGGATTACGGCGGGAGCCTCAACACCGGATTGGATAATAAAGGAGGTCGTCACTACTGTGGAGAACATGGAGAACAAGAACAACGAACTGATGGAAGAAACTACAGAGCAAAAGACCGAGGAGGTACAACCCGAGGCCGAAAAACAGGTAGAAGAAGCTACAGCAGCGGAAGCAACGCCTGAGACAGAATGCCAGGAAGCACCTTGCCAGTGTGAAGAGCAAGCTGCGGAGCATACCAGTGAAGGCGAGGAAGCTGAGGAAGCCGAGCAGGTCGAAGAGACCACTGACATGGCTGATGTAGCTGGAGATATGGTTGACATCCGCACTGGCCAGATTGTTGAGGGCACTGTAGTTCGTGTCACTGACAGCGAAGTCTATGTTGATATTCGCTACAAGTCGGATGGCATTATCCAGGCTAATGAGCTGAGCAACTTACCGAATGTGCAGCCGGCTGACGTAGTCAAAGAAGGCGATGTAATTCGGGTAGTTGTGCTACGCCTAGAGAACCGCGAGGGCAATGTGGTGCTCTCCAAGCGCCGCGCCGACGCAGAAGCCGGTTGGAAGCTAGCAGAGGCTGCTTTCTCGGAGAACCAGATTGTTCGGGGCGAAGTAACCGAGGTTGTTAAGGGTGGGCTAATTGTCAATCTCTTTAACCTCCGCGCTTTTCTCCCTGCTTCCCTCGTTGATATGCGCTTTGTTCCTGACCTCGGCATCTATGTCGGCCAGGAAGTTGATGTCAAGATCATCGAGATGGAGAACAATCGCCGCCGCCTCGTAGTTTCACGCAAGGCAGCCATTGAAGAATTAGAGGCTGAGCGCAAAGAGGCTACCTGGGCTGCCCTAGAGGAGGGCCAGATTATAGAAGGCACAGTGCAGCGCCTTACTGATTTCGGTGCTTTTGTGGATATCGGGGGCGTAGATGGCTTAGTACACGTATCCGAGATTTCTTGGGGACGGGTAAATCATCCGTCTGAAGTTTTGGCAGAAGGCGACAAGGTTAAAGTAAAAGTTCTAGGCTTAGACCGCGAGCGCGAGCGCATCTCCCTTAGCTTAAAACATGCCCAGCCAGATCCTTGGACGCTAGTAACAGAGCAGTTCAAGGCAGGCGATATAGTTACCGGTAAGGTTATGCGTACTGTCTCCTTCGGTGCTTTTGTCGAGATTACCCCTGGCGTTGAAGGCCTGATCCACATTTCTCAGCTGTCCAACGAGCGCGTAGAGCGCACTGAGGATGTTGTCAGCCCTGGCGACGAAGTTAAGGTACACATTCTCAACATTAACCCTGGCGAACGTCGGGTGTCGTTGAGTATGCGCGATCCTTCTGCTCCCCGGCCTGAGCGGACACAGAGTGGCGGCGGTGGCGAGCGTTTTGAGCGACGCCCCCGTGGTGGCCGTAGCCAGAGCTATCATGAAGAAGGCAGCGTTACCCTAGGCGATGTTTTCGGTAATCTTTTTGAACAAGAAGAAGAAAAGGACGAAAAGGACCCCGAGAACAACTAGTTTGGTCTAAATCTAAGATTGGAAGTGCAGAGCTACCGCTCTGCGCTTCTTTTTTTGTCAACAATTCCGAGGGCACGCTTTCATAAGCCCAGCTTGTGGAGGAAAGACTAAGCATGCTAGTTATTAAAGAAGGGGTGTTTGGCGATGAGACTTCCACTGGGCACAGTGATTTTGTTAGTTGCTGCAGTATTAGTTTACTTCGGAGTAGCACAACGGTTACTTGACCGCATGCGGCTCAGTGATCGGGCAGCCCTGTTGTTTATCGGGGCCATGTTGATTGGCACCTATTTACCCGCATTGCCATTGGGTAAACGTTTAGCAATCAATATTGGTGGTGGGCTAGTGCCTATCGGTTTCGCACTCTACTTATGGTTCACCGCCGATGAAAGCAGTGAGCGTTGGCGTACCCTCTGGGCGACTCTAATTGCAACAGCGCTCGTTTACGCCGCCTCCGTCTACTTACCGGCCGAGCCCCATTCCATCATTATCGATCCTGTTTATGCCTTTGCTATCATTGCTGGCCTAACTGCCTATTTATTGGGGCGTTCGCGGCGAGCATCTTTCATCGCCGCCATTTTGGCCATTGCCCTGAACGATATCATCTACGCTTTTCAGGTGAGTTACTATCGTCAGGCTGGCACTACGATTATTGGAGGGGCAGGCATATTCGACACAATAGTCATCTCAGCCTTGTTGGCGGTAGGCCTAGCTGAAGTCATTGGAGAAACACGAGAAAAAATGGCCGGTGGACATCCCAAAGCCAGTGGCCCCCGGCGATTGCACCTAGTGGAGACAAAAGCGGAAGGCGAGCAGCCATCCCCGGAGGAGGGAGAAGACAGATGAAACGGTTCTTACGCTGCA
This sequence comes from uncultured Bacillota bacterium, assembly GCA_937874815.1. Classification (GTDB taxonomy): domain Bacteria; phylum Bacillota; class UBA994; order UBA5500; family UBA5500; genus UBA5500. Next base: position 5,647 of record CALNBW010000016.1, read on the forward strand.
GTTTTATTTGGGCCCTGGTTGTGGCTTCCGCTTGCGCCAGCCTTATTGCGTTTGGGAATACTGCCTGGAGCAGTGAAGTGGAACAAGATGAACTGGCTGCAGGCGAATACTGTACTGTCTATAATGAGGCCGACCCAACACAGGTAGTCTTCGTTACCGGGCGTTTCGTTTCTGTTGGCGATGAATATCAGACAGCGGATGATCAGCTCTTCGAGGTAATACGGCTGGAGGGGCAGGATAAAGCATATGCCCGCTTTGTGCGGCAAGTGGGCATTGAAGACTTAAGAACGGATTTCTTGGATATCTTGGATAGCCTACTTGCGAATAAAGTGCCTGGGGGTAAACCCGTCACTGTGGGCCTTTATCATACTCACAGCGATGAATCGTACACCCCGACCGATGGAACCAGCAGTATTCGCGGCGATGGGGGCATCTACAAAGTGGGGAATGCGCTAGCAGCCAGCCTGAAACAGGCGGGAGTGAACGTTATTCATAGCCAGGCCAAGCATGACCCCCACGATGTGAGCGCCTATCAACGCTCACGGCGCACAGCGCAAGAGTTGCTGCAGAAATCGACGGCCGTTCTTGATGTGCACCGGGATGCAGTGCCCAAGGAACAGTATGATGGGACTGTTAATGGGCAGAAGCTGGCCCGTGTCCAGCTAGTTGTTGGCCGGCAGAATCCTAATATGGCGACTAATAAGCAGTTTGCCCAAGAAATTAAGGCCGTGACCGATAAACAGCAGCCTGGTCTGATCAAAGGCATCTTTTTTGCAAACAGCGGCTACAATCAGGACCTGAGCCCAAGAAATCTGCTAGTAGAAGTCGGTACAGATAAGCATAACCGAGCCGACGCCGAGAAAGGTGCTAGCCTCTTTGCTAAATCGTACGCCAGTTATCTCACTGCCAGCACGGCGGGTAGCGTGGCTGGGCAACAGCGAGAAAGCAAAGTGGGTAGCCGTACCGCTTACTGGTTGGTGGGCGCGGTGGTAGTCGGTGGAGCCATTTTCTTACTGATAAGTACTGGCAGCTGGCGAGAGCTGAGTAGTAAGTTGCGCACCTTCGGGACTAAAGAGTTCTCTGACCTCACCGGCTCCGAGCGCCCGCGAGGGAAGGA
>CALNBW010000017.1 GCA_937874815.1 uncultured Bacillota bacterium
GAGCTTGGCCATAGTGCGGGGCCCCTTGAAATAGCGCTGATCGTTTTGGTGGCGGTAGGGGTGCGGCTGCCGTATGTTGATATTCGCCCCCATGCAAACCAGCAGGTCGCGCACTTGGTGATCGCGGCGCCGTAAGAAATGCACATTGTTGGTGGCTACTAGCGGTAAGTTAAAGCATTGGGCTAGCTCAGCTAGCTGTTGCATTAACTTAGGCGTATGCGGTAATAAGGGATTCTCCATCTCCACGTAGCAGCTAGCGGGAAAAACATCGGCTAATTGGCTCAAGAACTCGCGGGCAGCGGTTAGTTGCCCTTGCAGCAAGTCTTGGCTTAGGCGCGAATGCTCACAACCCGAAAGGCAAATGAGGTTATTTGCCAGGGGTGCAATTGCTTCCCAAGTAGCCGCAGGGCGTGTTTCGCCCGGCTGCGCTAGGTGTAGCTCGCTTAGCAAGCGGCATAGATTGCTATAGCCAGCCAAGTTTTCGGCCAACAAGGTTAAATGGTGGCCGCTAGCAAGCTCAATTTCCGTGCCTACAATAGGCTTAACGCCCGAGCCCTGAGCCGCACGATAAAAGCGGATGGCCCCCGCTAAAGTGGCATGGTCGGTCAGGGCAACGGCAGGCATGTCATAAAAGGCAGCAGCTTTAATCAGCTCATGCGGGTGGGCAGTAGCATCTTTGTAGCTAAAATTGGAATGCACGTGTAAGTGCACAAAGCTAGTGTTAGTCATAAACTCGACGCAGGAACCATTGTTTCTGCTTGGCCACATAGACGATTTCATACTGCCCCAACTCACCATAGTGCTTAGCTGCTACCACTGCATGCAGCCGACGCGACTCTTGCTGCCACCAATCTCCGCTTACAGTCCACCGCTTTAGCACTTCGTTGATTTCATAATTGCGCCCCCGCCAGACAAACGCCCGTGGGCGATGATCCGCCGCTAACCTGAGCTCAATCGGTTCTTGGTAGCGCTTACTCATGTCAAACACCTTCCCCTAAAGGCTAATTATTAGTAATATATGCGAACAACAGTTCGAATATGCATTGATTATAGCACATGTGTTCGTCTTTTGCTGGTGTAAGTTTTTGGGGGAAGGGCTGGATAGCAAGAGTCACGGAGATTGAAGGCTTAAAACCCGTGGGGCATTCCCCACGGGTTTCAGGCTGAAACCAAATGTAGTTACTTTTGCTGATTATGGAACATGGTAACAGAAAACCCTTCGTCCCAGCAGCTGCTTAAAGGATGGACGATAGCATTACAAGTAGATAGGACTAGCTGTTGAACTAGTAGGTAGTGACAGAAGAGGTGGTAATTATTTGGCTTTCGTCGCCATTTGCATCTGCGGCGTAGAAGGTAACGCGGGCTATATAAGTACGGCCAGCGATGCCAGGGAAAGTTATGCTGCCGGTATGCCTCGATAAATTATGACCCATGAGCTCTGGATAATTTTCGTAGCGATATGTTCGTACGGTATTCCACGAGGTTCCGGTTTTCTCTTTGATCTGTATCTCGGTTACTCCCAACTGATTCATGACGGAAGTTCCAGCTACCTGGAAATCAATGCGGACGAGACCGTAATTAAGTGGTTGTCCGGAAGCCCTACAAGAATTAATGTACTCACTTGCTCGGAAAGGCTCTGCAATTGCTGTAGCCATCTGCGGGGTAACAGCGAGTCCAAATAACATTACTGCTAGTACAATGCTGTGTAGCTTTGCTCTTTTCATTTATTTATCCCCTTTCGTATATAGATAGCACCATCTTTTCTAACTCTTCATAGGTGACAGTCCCGTTAATCGAGCACTCGTATTGGTCAATTATCCAGACTACCCGATTCTGTGCAAGGTTAGACATGAAGTAGTAGGTGACGCCGTTGATTCGCAAAGAAGTAACCGG
>CALNBW010000018.1 GCA_937874815.1 uncultured Bacillota bacterium
GAATCAGGCCCTGCTCTACCTGCAAGAAGGCTTAGCGGGCGAGCCACGGATAGTCTTAGACCCGAACCAATGGAGCGCAGACGGGACGGTGGCCCTGGTTAACTTAGCGCGCAACAAGGATGCCACGCTTTTAGCCTACACGCGCTCCGTCAGCGGTAGCGACTGGCAGACTATTCATGTGCATGATGTGCAGGCAGGGCACGACCTGCCCGACGTGATCCAGTGGTGCAAATTCACCAACATGGCGTGGTTGCCAGATAGCTCCGGATTCTTCTACACGCGGCTGCCCGAGCCGGGCACCGTTGCCGAAGCTGATGCTGTGAACTTCAGCCGTGTCTATTTCCATCGTCTAGGCACTGAGCAGAGTGAAGACAAACTCATCTACGAGCGCCCTGATTGTAAAGAGCTAAGTTTTCACGTAAGTATTACCCATGATGATGCCTACCTGTGCCTGCATGTCTCTTTAGGCACTAACCCAGAAAACCGTTTTTACTATCGTGAGCTAACGGGCGACGGCCCCTTTGTGCGCTTGCTTGATCAGCACGATGCCATGTATCGCCTGGTTGGCAACGATGGCCCGCTTTTCTACTTCCATACAGACCTAAACGCTCCTAAAGGGCGGGTAATCGCCATCGACATCACCAATCCGGAGCGAGCCAATTGGCGCGAACTAATTCCGGAACAGGATGCAGTGCTCGACGATGTTGCACTCTTTGGCAACCATTTCGTGGTAGCCTACACACAGCATGCCGCTGCTCAGCTAAAGCTATATACACTCAAGGGCGAGTTTGTACGGAAGATTGAGCTGCCTGGAATCGGTTCTCTGGAGGGTCTATCGGGCAGGCGCGAGTATAGCGACTTCTATTTCGCCTATACCTCCTACCTCTACCCCAGTACTACTTTCCGCTATGACTTGGCTGACGGAAGCTTAATGAAATTCTTCCAGCCGAAAACAACCTTCGACCCTGACCAATTTGAGACAAAACAAGTCTTCTATGCTTCTAAGGACGGCACGCGGGTGCCGATGTTCCTGACATATAAAAAGGGGGTCGAGCTTGATGGCAAGAACCCCACCCTACTTTATGGCTATGGCGGCTACAACATCAGCATGACTCCGGCCTTCTCGCCCAATAACATTGTCTGGCTGGAAAAGGGCGGCATCCACGCAGTGGCCTGCCTCCGAGGTGGCAGCGAATATGGTGAGGAATGGCACCGGGCAGGGATGCTGGAGAACAAACAAAATGTTTTCGATGACTTCATCGCAGCAGCGGAATGGCTGATTGCCGAGGGCTATACCTGCACCCCGAAGCTGGCCATTATGGGGCGCAGCAACGGCGGACTGTTGGTGGGAGCTTGCATCACACAACGGCCAGAGCTCTATGGGGCGGCCATTTGCTGGGTAGGCGTGCTCGACATGCTACGCTATCATCTCTTTAGCGCCGGCCGCTACTGGACTGGGGAGTATGGCAATGCCATAGAAAACGCCGACCATTTCCGCTTTATGCATCGCTTCTCGCCGATCCATAATGTCAAATTTGCCACTGTCTACCCCCCAACACTAATCCGTACGGCCGAAACTGATGATCGCGTGGTACCCATGCATTCGCTCAAATTCTATGGTGCCCTACAATCTGCTGCCGGCAATCCAGAAGATATTTATCTCCTAGTAGAGCGCAAAGCTGGCCACGGCGCTGGCAAACCCATAGCCAAGCAGATTGATGAGCACGCCGATATCTGGACCTTCATCTGCGATAAACTTGGCGTAGAGTAAACCAAGTAGAGCGCCAAAGACTGGCGATCAGTATGATCGCAGAATAGCTCGGGGCCGAGGGATGCTGCTGGGCACAGGCTAGCGCCAATCGCGCCTACGCAGCACCCCATCGGCCCCTTACC
>CALNBW010000019.1 GCA_937874815.1 uncultured Bacillota bacterium
TGGCGAAAGGGCTCCTGGCCCTTTACGCTGCGCGGCAAAACACTGAGGGATTTAGTTTCCCAGCAGATAACGAGTGGCAGGCCGAAATGGAAGCCCGGTTTCCTTATCAGGAGACGGATGACCAGCTACGGGCCATTACCGCCATTAAAGCAGACTTGGAGTCGCCCAAACCGATGGATCGCCTATTATGTGGTGATGTGGGTTATGGTAAAACAGAAGTTGCTGTGCGTGCTGCCTTTAAGGCCGCCACCGCAGGCAAACAAGTGGCAATTCTGGTGCCAACCACTATTTTGGCGGAGCAGCATTATGCTACCTTCCGCCAGCGGTTCGCTGGTTTTCCCCTGGAGATAGGCCTATTATCTCGTTTTCGTAGCCCCGTAGAGAACAAAGAGACCGTGCGGCGTCTGTCGCAAGGGCTCGTTGACATCGCCATTGGCACCCATCGGCTGTTACAAAAGGACGTGAAGTTCTTTGACCTCGGTTTGCTCATTATCGACGAGGAACAGCGTTTTGGCGTGCAACATAAGGAAAAACTTAAACTGCTAAAAGAGAATGTGGACACGTTAACCTTAACGGCCACTCCTATTCCCCGTACGCTGCATATGGCGATGGTGGGAATGCGGGATATGAGTGTAATTGAAACACCTCCCGAAGATCGCTTCCCCGTGCAGACTTACGTGGTGGAGCATAACGACGAGCTGGTACGGACGGCGATCCGGCGGGAGTTAGAGCGCCAGGGGCAGGTTTATTACGTTCATAACCGGGTGCGGAGCATTCGTTACGCTGTGGAACGTCTGCAAAAATTGGTGCCAGAGGCTCGCATAGCTTATGGGCATGGCCGTATGGGCGAAGAACGTTTAGAGCGCCTGATGTTAGATTTTATTGAGGGCGAATACGATATCTTGGTCAGCACGACGATTATTGAATCAGGTCTAGATATCCCCAATGTTAATACCATGATAGTAGAAGACGCAGACAAGTTTGGCTTGGCCCAGCTCTATCAGCTGCGAGGGCGTGTAGGCCGCTCCAATCGGGTTGCCTTTGCCTATTTTACATATAAGCCCGAGAAAGCCCTTTCAGAAGTGGCCGAGAAACGCTTACAGGCTATCAAGGAATTCACGGAGTTAGGTGCCGGTTTCAAGATCGCCATGCGCGACTTGGAGATACGCGGTGCCGGTAATATCTTGGGGCCAGAGCAGCATGGCTTTATGGTGGCCGTAGGTTTCGATCTCTACTGTCAGTTGTTAGAAGAAGCTGTACGCGAGCTACAGGGCAGGGCCGCGCCAGTGAAGCAGGAAGTGGAACTGGAGCTTCCGATTGATGCTTTCATCCCCGATCGCTACATTCGGGATGGTAAGCAGAAGATCGAGATGTACAAAAAGATCAGGGCCGTTAGCCAGCTAGCTGATGTAGTCGATATTGAAGATGAAATGCTCGACCGTTATGGTAGAATGCCAGAGAGCGTCAGCAACTTACTCCTGGTGGCCCGCATGCGCGTATTGGCCCAGCAGTTAGGCATTAGCCGGGTAGCCATCCAGACGGGCATACTGCGCATGCAACTGGCAGCACAGGCTTTCTTGGCTCCTGCGCAGATCGAATACCTTTTCCGACAGACAGAAGGGCAACTGCGTCTACAACCAAATAAGCCAGGTACTTTTGTGTGGCAGCAGGCCAATAGTAATCCGCTTACCTTAGCCCGCGAGTGGGTGAAATTGATGCTGGGGTTGCTGGAGGAAGTACCGAAGGAGGAAGAGGGAAATGGGGAAATTCAGTCGGCTAACCGCCCGTGATAAGCCTTGGTTAATTCCCTTAGTTGCCTTATTGGTGCTTATAGCCGTTTTCTTGATTATTTCTTCCCAAGTTGCGGCTTTTGCAGGAGGGAAAATAATAACACCTGCCGAATTAGAACAACGGTTAAACATTGTGCAGTTTAGCTATGACCTACAGTTTGGCCAAACGCCTAACTATCAGCCTGATTTTGCTCGCCAGAACCGACGGCAGGCGTTGAATCAGTTAGCAGAAGAGCATTTCTTGCTAGAGGCAGCCCAGGGTTTGGCGACGGCGGAAGAACAGGTCGAGTATGCTGCCCAGTTGCTTGATTGGCTGAAAAGCAACTTGTTTCAAGGAGATGCCGACAGCTTTCAGGCAACGCTGGCCAAGCACAATCTAGATGAGGCCACCCTTAGTGCCTATTTTGCTAACAACCTTTTGCTGACGCGACTCCATGAACAAGTTACTGCTGAGATTACTGTTGATGAGGACGAGACCAAGGCCTACTATGAAGAACACAAAGCAAGCTTTTCTCAACCGGAGCTGATTAAGGTGGCTCACATTTTGGTGGCAGAAAAAGCAGAGGCAGAAGCCCTGCTAGAGCAGCTGCAGCAAGGGGCCGACTTTGCGCTTTTGGCAAAGCAACACTCCCTCGACACTGAAAGTGCGGCCTATGGCGGCACTCTCCAGTGGTTCAGCCGTGGGCAGATGGAGCCCGCTTTCGAGGAAGCAGCGTTTGCTTTAGAGCCAGGGCAAATCAGCCCGATTATTGCAACCAGTCATGGGTACCATATAGTTAGGGCAGAAGGCAGAGATCCGGCAAAGGAACAAACCTATGAGCAAGTAGCGAAGCAGGCCCACGAGCGCGCCTTGGCAACAAAACAGGACACGGCTTGGAATGCATTTCGCCAGCAGCTGCTGGAACGCAAGCTGATCTTATTGCTAACCCGTTAATGATTTTCAGTGGGCCAATTAGTTGACCCCAACCCCAAGCATAATTGCAGATGGCAAGTCGAATACTATACTTACCTGTAACTGTCAATAGCTGAATAAGGAGGCAGAGATCATGAAGGCAACAGGCATCGTCCGGCGTATTGACGATTTAGGACGTGTTGTTATTCCAAAAGAAATTCGTCGCACGTTACGTATTCGCGAAGGTGATCCACTAGAAATTTTCGTGGATCGCGATGGCGAGGTTATTCTTAAGAAATACTCTCCTATTGGTGAACTAGGGGACTTTGCTAAGCAGTACGCTGATTCTCTGTATGAATCAACCAATCACGTTTGTTTGATTGCCGATCGTGATTTGGTGATAGCGGTATCAGGTGCCTCTAAGAAGGAATTTATGAACCAGCCACTAGGCAAACTGGCTGAAATCGCAATGGATGAAAGGCGTACGATCACCCACAATGCCAGCGAAGGCAGAGCACAGGGTAGCGCTATTGACTTCTTGGATGGTGTTAGCAAACTGACGGCGCAAGTGGTTTCCCCGATTAGCGCCGAAGGGCACCCTCTGGGCTGCGTGATTATCTGCAGCAAGGAGCCGGGGGCTTTGTTTGGAGAGGTAGAAAGCAAGTTAGCGGAAACGGCAGCTAGTTTCTTGGGCAAACAGATGGAAGGCTAGTTTTCTAATTGATTTGGAAGGGGCCGTCGCACATAGTTCGGGGCCGAGGGGTACTGCTAGGCACAGGCTGACGCCAATCGTGCCTACGCAGGACCCCATCGGCCCCTTACCATAGCGGAAGTGCAACAGCTTTACAGGCGGCTACTAGGGCGGCAGCCCATTCCTGTTGGCTAGTTATATTACTACGAGGGCCAAGCAGGAAACCGGGTAAGGAGAGGTGTATATACTCATTAGGGGGGGGCTGCGGGGTGCTTGCTGTAAGCACGATTGGAGCCTGCTCCTGTGCTCTAA
>CALNBW010000020.1 GCA_937874815.1 uncultured Bacillota bacterium
TTAACCCTGCTAGAGCGAGCATCGCCAAACGTTTTGTCTCCATAATTCCCCTCCTTTTTAAAAAGGGAGGGGCGGGTTGCCCCGCCCCTCCTATCCCAGCATTATGTTAGAAACAGCATACCATATCTCTATATGATTTGTAAAGTTTATTGCAAAATGTTGTGCCGTTGGTAAATGTGTTATTTAAAAAGTAGTGCATAGCCTATTGTTGTGGACCTCGGCCTTTATCACCCGGCTCAGACAGACTCTGCTTGTAACTAGCGCCCGCTTATGGTAATCTATAAGACAACTACTAGCAACGCCATAAGCGTTGCTGGAAATAAAGTGATGGTTGCGTAGCAACTATCAAGTCTGGGCTTCCGCAGCAGCGGAAACATAGACAATAAAAGGCTTGTACCTTTAAGACTAAGTCTAAGAGCAAGGAAGAAAGCTAGTAGCCCCTGCATTTTGCTACCAGAGAGTCGATGGGTGGTGCAAATCGACACAGGTGCGGGTGGTGAATTACCTTTTGGAGCTATGGCAGTGAACCTTAGTAGCTGTTATCGGTCCCCCGCCGTTATCGGGTTGGAGTGAGCAGGGAGTTCCCTGCTAACAAGGGTGGTACCGCGAGCCAACTCGTCCCTTTTTGGGGCGAGTTTTTTGTTCCCATTAATCTTTCGATCTTTGCATTCAAAGGAAGGAGAGGAAAACCCATGCCAATGCAACTATCTAATACCGAACGGGCCGAATTCGAACGCCAACTAGCCATCTTGAGCAGTGGGGCAGTGGACATCATCCCAGCCGACGAGCTTAAGGCCAAGCTGGCCAATTCTATTCGGGAGCAGCGCCCCTTGCGCATCAAACTGGGGCTAGATCCATCAGCGCCCGACATCCACCTGGGTCATACTGTCGTGATTCGCAAACTAAGGCAGTTCCAGGACCTAGGGCATCAGGTGCAGCTGGTTATCGGTGACTTCACCGGGCGCATCGGTGACCCGACGGGCCGTTCCGAAGTTAGGAAGCAATTGACCGAGGAGCAGATTCAAGCTAACGCCCGCACTTATGTGCAGCAGTATGGCAAGATTCTCGACATGGAGCGCACTAAGCTTTATTTCAATAGTGAATGGCTAGCACCGCTTACGTTCGAGGACGTCATTAGACTTGCCAGCGCGATGACCTTGGCCCGCATGCTGGAGCGCGATGATTTCCATAAGCGCTACACCGAGAACCTACCTATTAGCTTACACGAATTCTTCTACCCCCTGATGCAGGGTTATGATTCAGTTGCCCTAGAAACAGATATCGAGTTGGGAGGGACTGACCAGACCTTTAACCTGCTGGTGGGACGCAATCTACAGCGTGAACATGGTCTGGCTGAACAAGTGGCTATGACTATGCCCTTGCTAGAAGGCCTAGACGGGGTGCAGAAGATGAGCAAGAGCCTGGGCAACTACATCGGTGTTAATGATGCGCCGGAGCAAATGTATGGCAAAACTATGTCCGTTCCTGATGAACTGATGCTCAGGTATTACGAACTCACCACCGACATCGGCCCCGAAGAGTTGGCAGAACTAAAGGCTGGCTTAGCAGATGGCAGTGTGCATCCCCGCGATGCTAAGATGCGCCTCGCTCATAAGATAGTGAGCATGTATCACGGGCCCCAGGCAGCAGCCGAGGCCGAACAACACTTCCGCACCGTCTTTCAGCAAGGGGCCTTGCCCGAGGATATCCCGGAGCAGATTTGGGTTGGTGAGCCAACAGCCAACATTATTGATCTACTGCAAGAAGCCAAACTAGTGCCGTCCCGTAGCGAAGCCCGCCGGATGGTGGAACAGGGAGCAGTACGGGTTAACGAAGAGCGTGTGGCAGACAGCAAGCAAGAGTTTGCTCTCGGTTCAGGGTTAGTTATTCAGGTTGGTAAGCGCAAATTCGTGCGGCTGATACCGGCAGAATAGTTGCTGATAGAGAAAGGTTTAGGCCCTAACGCGCATATTGTAAGGCTGCGGGGTGCTTAGCATGCGCTCTCGGGGCTGTTGCAGTAACAGCCCCGAGAGCACATGGCAGCATCTCGCAGCCCACAGTTGACATCAGATTATCTCTCGGGGGTATCGCAAATCGTATTTTGCGACAGCCCCAACGGCCTTACCCTACAGGGCTCTTCTCAGCGGCCTCGAACGTTCTCGCTCAATACGTTGCAGTTAATCATCATTTGGATCACGCAGCAAGGAAGAAAAATAACCCTCCAGCTCGCTTAGGCCGAGTTGCTTAACGAGATCCACCGCCTCCTGCTGCGAAAGGAATCTCTCGTCACACGTGTAATTGCCATAACCGTTAAAGTCATCCTTAGGGCGGCTTGTATCATATTCCACAATCTGCACAAAAAAATCGCCTTCCGTATAGTAATTCATGAATGTAATATTTCTGCTATCATCGCTGTCTACGTAGCAGACATATATGTTGGCGATCTCTTGCCCCCCTGGTGAAACAAGCGGTACGCAGTACTCCGAAAGCAACGCCCAATGCTTCTTGCTCGACAGTCGCGAGACGCTCAGACCGAGGCACCTGTCCGCACTATCTTGGTAGACGAATTTGAGATTATCCAAGGCACCTGGCAGAATGCGCACCACTTTATCCAGAGGCATGGCGGCCAATGTGCCATCGGGACCCACGTTGCGCCAAATTTTCATATCGTTCATCTCAAA
>CALNBW010000021.1 GCA_937874815.1 uncultured Bacillota bacterium
GTCCGACCCTGGGCCGGATAGGATCCGGCCCCTACGGATACCCCGGGCACCTTAGGAGAATTGTACGGGGTGGCGTTACCCTCGGCGGCGATGGCGTCGAATTCTTCTTGGGTGATGGCTTGGAAGCGCAACTCGTCGCCAGCTGCTAATAAAAAGGGCTGCTGGCGCTGAGGATCATAGAGCTTCAGGGGCGTACGCCCGATCAGCTGCCAGCCGCCCGGGCTAGTTAAGGGATAAATACCCGTTTGCAGATCAGCAATGCCAACGGAACCGGCAGGCACGTGGGTGCGCGGCGTGGCTAAGCGGGGGGTGATTAAGCGCTGATCCAATCCCCCTAAGTAGGGAAAACCGGGTAAAAACCCGAGCATGTAGACGAGGTAACTGGGCGCTTGATGCAGCTTGATTACCTCTTCCGGGGTCAGGTTGTTATGGGCGGCAACAGCTTCTAGGTCGGGCCCCATCTCGCCGCCATAGAGCACAGGAATTGTCACCTGGCGGCGAGCTGTCCCTTGCTGACTGGTTGAATGCTGCAACCAATTTTGTAGCCAAGCAGCGAGCTCTGCATACGTGGCCTGCAACGGATCGTAGTGCACCAGGAGTGAGCGATAAGTCGGCACCCACTCGGTGATTGCGGGATGGGGAAACAAGGTCAATATTTCATCTAGGGCGCTAACCCGGGCCTGAATTGACGGGTCTATGGCCCGTCCGAACTCCAGCAGAATAGCCGAGTCGCCCACTGGTAATATGAGTGGTTTATTCATTGTTTTCACCGCGTAACGCTGGCGATTTCTACCTGGGCATCAGCCAGCACGCGCCGCAGGGTTTGAAGGTGTTTTACTGCCTCCGGGGTGTCGCCATGCACGCAGATAGTGTCAGCTTGCAGTTGAATGATGCTACCATCACTGGCCTCTACTTGCCCTGCTTTCACCATGGTTAGAACGCGGGCAGCCACCACATCCGGGTCATGGAGCACCGCCCCGGGTAGGTGCCGCGGCATGAGAGCGCCGTTAGGAAGATAGCCCCGGTCGGCAAACACTTCGCTAGCCACGGGCAAGCCAATTTGCTTGGCCTCACTCAGCAAATGCGAGTTAGCCAATCCCACCACAATGAGGGAATCATCAAAGGCAGCAACTGCTTCCGCAAAGGCGCGGGCCAGCCCGGGGTCGGCCGCGGCCTGGTTGTACATCGCACCGTGTGCTTTCACGTGATTTAACCTACCCCCGGCGGCCCGCACAAAGGCGGCGAGGGCGCCAATTTGGTAGGTGACATACTCTTTTAGTTCGGCGGCGCTCAGCCCCATCTGACGGCGCCCAAACCCTAAAAGGTCGGGATGGCCCGGATGGGCCCCGATGGCCACGCCATGCTGCAAGGCCAGTTCCACACTCTGGCGCATGACGTGAGGGTCGCCAGCGTGCCAGCCACAGGCAATGTTGGCGGAGGTAATGAGGGGCATGATGCTGGCGTCAGGAGCAATGGTGTAGGCACCAAACGCCTCGCCCATGTCACAATTGAGATCAATTTTCCACATGCTGTTTTTCCTCCTTCTGTGCGGCCGCAGCTATTTGCTGGGCTGCTTTGTTGAGAGTTTGAATCTGTCTGCAGGCGCTGGCCATCTCCGGGCTGCGCCTTTCCGCGAGAAAATATACTTTGCCAATAGGATATTCAGCTGCCCGCCCGGCGCGGCCGGCAATTTGCATCAATACCGGTTCGGAAAATATCTGTGAGCGGTCGGCATAGAGCACATAAACATGCACGCGGGGCAAGGTGATGCCGCGTTCCAGCAAAGTGGTAGTGACTAGTATCGGAAATTCGCCCGCGAAGAAGCGGGCGCGCTTAACATCGCGCTGCCCATCGGCGGCGTGGATGTACTCCACCCAATCGGGCAGATCCTGCCGAGCAAAATGGGCTTGTAAGCCGCGCCCCACCTGCTCGGCCAAGTGCACGCTGGGCACATAAATCAGCACTTGGCATAAATCGCGCTCGAGGCTATCTGTGAGCAGGCGTGCCAGCAAATTGGGCACTGCCCAATTAGGTTGCTCCGCCCGGGGTAAGCGCAACAGGTGGATGGCTGGTTCGGGCAAAGGGTGTCCGTGCCAACGCACTGGTAGCAACACCTGCCGCACCTGCCCGCGTTTTACTTGCTGCAATAGTTTAGCCGCAGGGGTGGCTGTTAAATAAACGAGCTTGCCCCCGGGGCGCAGGGCCCGCAGAACAGCCAACTCCAGCATAGGGTTATCGGCGTAGGGGAAAGCATCTACTTCATCAAGAATCACCAGGTCAAAGGCCGCGAACAAGCGCAAGGCTTGATGGGTAGTAGCAATAACCACCGGGGCGTTGGTGAAACGCTCGCGCGCTTGGCCGTGCAAGGCGGCCACTTTTATTCCCGGTAGGGCGGCCTGCAAGCGCGGTGCCAGTTCTACCACTAAGTCGCGCCGAGGGCTAGCCCAGAGCACCCGGCCCCCCATGTTCAGTACCTGCTGCACGGCTGGCAAAGTAGCTTCGGTTTTGCCAGCACCGCAGACGGCCCAAAACAGGCAGGCGGTTTGCCGGTCTTGCTGCAGGAACTGCTGCAACTGCTGCGCTGCCCTTGCTTGCGGCCCTGTTAAGCCGCTGGGCAAGTTGAGCGTTACTGCCCAGGGCTGGGCCGGCGTGGTGGCGGCGCAGGCGTAGAGCGGAGTGCATGATTTGGCTTGCCCCATGGAGCCACAGGTCTGGCATGACCAGGCCTGGGCGGTGCCGCATTCCAGACAAGTCGTGGGCTGTAGGTCGTAGCTGCCACAGCGCAGGCAACGGTGCTTGGGCTGCTCGCCCACGGCAGGACGGCACTGCAATTTTCCTTCTAGGTAAAGATAGTGCAGCAGGTCTGGCAGCGGATAGGATAGGAATAGCCTGCTAGTGATAACTGCTTGCTCCACTTCGGCTAAAAGCAGGATGCGGCCGGCCAGTAGGCGGTAGAGGTGGGCTGCCTCTGCTTGTCCCTCCCATTTGGCTAATGGTTGGACTGGGTCATCAGCGATGACGCCGGCCTGGCCGACGGATTGCCAGGCGCGGGCCACCAGCTGCGCTTCTTGGCGAGGGTTGCCGCTAGCCCTCTGCAAGTCGTTGCAGAGGGCTTCGGCCCGAGCCAAGGGCAAAGCAGGGCTAAGCACGCGCACCTGCCCTCCTCCCTGCTGCTGCCAATAGGTGGCATCGAGGCTGGGGTTGGGGGTGAGGTAGTAGCGCAGCCGGCGGCTGGCGTTTTCCAATTTGTAGACCCAAAAGGAGAGGCAGTGCATGGTGTCACCTCCGGTTTGTAAAGACAAAGGTCGTGGTCCTGCTCGCGCGCGTGTGGCCTGGTTGCTGCAGGTAGGTGCTTAGCCACCGACTGATGCGGCCAAAACTCGCCTAAGCTCAAACAGTTGGCCGCATTTAACCGTCGCTGTCTAAGCACCCTCTATTGGAGGCCCCAATGCGCTTTACGCAGGACCAACGACCTTCCCCTGGCTATATCCGTAGGGGCGGCCCGGGCCGGATAGGATCCGGCCCCTACGCATGTATCGTTAGGTTTGACGAGCCCCCACGGTGGTATCATGGGTCATTGCGCAAGCGCCATTCTAACAGGGTGTGGCGGGCCTCGACTTGGTTGTTCTTGACGGCGAGGGCGATTGCTTTTTTGGTGCCCACCAGCACAACCTGACGCCGGGCGCGAGTGATTGCCGTGTAAAGCAAGTTGCGCTGTAGCATGATGTAATGCTGGGTGGATACGGGCATCACAATGACCGGATATTCGCTACCCTGGCTTTTGTGCACGGAAATGGCATAAGCCAAGGTAAGCTCATCTAGCTCGGTAAAATCATAGCTCACAAGACGTTCGAAGCGCCCCTCGGGAAAAGCCACCCCGAGCTCGCGTTCTTCTGTATCAATGGTGTGGATACGCCCGATATCGCCGTTAAAAACCTGCTTCTTATAGTTGTTTCTGATCTGCATCACCTTATCGCCGAGGCGGAAGTGCTGAAAACCTTGCTTGATTTCGGTTTTCTGGGCCGAGGCTGGGTTTAAGCTGCGCTGCAGTTCAATATTCAGGTTATCTACGCCAATAGGAGTGCGCCGCATCGGGGTCAATACTTGGATATCCTCAAACGGATGATAGCCATAAGCACTCGGCAGGCGCTGGCGGCAAAGCTCCACCACGGCATCCAGGATCTTAAGGGGTTCAGCTTCTTCAATATAGAAAAAGTCTTTTCCCTTGACGTTAAGATAGGGAAATTCTCCTTCATTCACCCGGTGGGCGTTGACAACAATCATGCTCTGCCCCGCCTGGCGGAAAATAGTTTTAAGACGCACAGTGGGAATCACCTGCGAGGCAATAATGTCTCGTAGCACATTACCGGGTCCCACGGAGGGCAGCTGGTCGATGTCGCCCACCAATACCAGTTGGCAGCCAGCGGGGATAGCTTTGAGAAAATGGTACATAAGAAGAATATCGATCATCGAGGCTTCGTCGAGGATAACGACATCGGCCTCCAGGGGGTTGTCTTCGTTACGGCCGAAGGCCATGCCCTGACCCTCGATAAACGTATACTCGAGCAAACGATGAATGGTTTTTGCTTCGGTGCCGGTTGTTTCCGACATACGTTTGGCCGCCCTACCAGTAGGCGCTGCCAAGAGCACATGGCGCTGCCGATCAGCCATCAACTGTAGTAGGGACCGCACTATAGTTGTTTTGCCGGTACCAGGGCCACCTGTGATGACAGTAACGCCATGCTGCAGGGCTGTGACCAGAGCTTCACGCTGTTCACTGGCCAGGCGCAGGCGTTGCTGTTGCTCTAAAACTGCTAATTCCTGTTCTAACCCTAGATCGAGTTCTAGTTGCCGTGGCTCTTGGGCCAGGAGATTAAGCCGCCTGGCCACCCCCTGTTCCGCATAGAAAAAGGGGGCAAGGTAAATCACCGTCTGGCCGTTAACCTCCATCAGGAAGACTTCCTTCTGCTGCTCTAACACTGCGCAAGCAGCCGGCAAGAGCTCGGCATCGACCTCTAAAATGGCGGCCGCCTCGGGCAGAAAATCCTCTAGCGGGAAGGAAGTATGGCCGGCATCGGCCAACTGGCTTAGTGCATACTTGATGCCAGCAATGAGCCGCTCCTGTGATTCAGGGGCTATCCCGAGCGCTTGCGCTAGCCGATCGGCAGTCTTAAAGCCGACGCCAAATACTTCGTCAGCCAGACGATAGGGATTTTCTTCGATTACCTGTCGGGCTTCGCTGCCATAATGCCGATAAATGCGAGCGGCATACCCCGGCAGTACGCCGTGGCCCTGCAGAAAGATCATCATATCCCGGATTTCGGTCTGCTCGGCAAAGGCTTCACCGATGGCCGCGGCCTTAGCAGGGCCTAATTTGGGTACCTCGGTCAACCGCTCTGGGTTTTGTTCCAAAACATCCAAGGTGTCTAGCCCAAAATGATCAACTATGCGTTCTGCGGTCACCGGGCCTACGCCTTTCACCAACCCAGAGCCTAAGTATTTTACCAACCCCGTCAGAGTAGCGGGAGCAATTGCTAGGTAGCTTTCTACTTTAAACTGGCGCCCGTATTCGGGGTGCAGTGTCCATTCTCCTTGCATCTGCAGGGTTTCCCCTACTGATAGCTGCGGAAAGGTGCCAACAGCCGTCACTAAATCGCGCTGCCCGCGGCAGCGTAGCCGCACAACCGAGTAGAAGGTATCTTCGCTACGAAAGGTGATGCGTTCTACGTTGCCTGTTAGCTGTTCCATCACCACCACCTCCTTAACGTATAATCATTTGTTAAACGTAAGTATAGCAAACTCCTGCTTCTGCTCTGCTTAAGAACGGATCTGGGGAAAAAAAAGGAGCCCTACTTGTGGGCCTTAAGTAGGGCTGGTGGAAATTTTCCAGGAGCGGCTATTAGTTGCTGACGATAATAGCTTGGGGGGCTTTCGCCACAACTCGGAGCCAGGGTTTAGCTCCATAGCGCTGCTCCTATACCTTGGGTAAATTGGGGTATTTGGGGTTGTTCATCTGGTGTTTGCTTTCTGCATTCATGATACCACATGATTCGACACAGGCGAATGATGCACAGGCCTCAAATATGTGGATATACCATATTTATGTAGGACTATTTCCTAGGGCTATAGACCCAGACGACATAGGACCCGACTGCATCAACAGCTGCTCCAGAGCTTGTAGCGCAGTTAGTGGCGTATTCTCGGGGGTTTTACACCTCAATTATGAAGTCAATCCACAAGATCCGTGCAGCCAAGG
>CALNBW010000022.1 GCA_937874815.1 uncultured Bacillota bacterium
ACGGGCATGATGGATACGGTCATACCGATATTGATAAAGACCTGGAATAGCGTAAGCACAACTACCCCGACGACCATTAAGCTGCCGAACGGATCTTTGGCATTAAGGGCAATGCTTAACATCCGCTGCAGCATAAAAACAAAAAGGACGATCAGGGTCACAGCGCCAACAAAACCAAATTCCTCAGCCAGCACAGAAAAGATGAAGTCGGTGTGTTGGGCTGGTAAAAAATTACGGATATTCTGCGTGCCCTGCATAAAGCCCCGCCCAGAGAAGCGTCCGGAGCCAACCGCGATGAGCGACTGGGTAACGTGATAACCGCCATAATTCCGGAACTGGGGCGCTTCGGGATTCAAAAAGACGAGCAATCGCATCCGTTGATAAGGCTCCATGACAAATTTCCATAGTATGGGGACGGACGCGATTCCCATACCCACTAAACCAGCTAATAGCTTCAGCTCTGTACCAACAGCATAAAGCATGCCCCCAAAAATGGCCACAAAAACGAGGGTAGTACCTAAGTCGGGCTGGACTAGAATTAACGCCATGGGTACACCGACCAAGGCGCCGGCCTTCGCCAGATCGGACCAACTGCGTATCTGCTCTTGTTTCTCCAGGTAATAGGCAAAGGTAATAATAACGAAGACCTTAGCGAATTCCGATGGCTGTAGTTGAAAGCCGGCAATAGTAACCCAGCGTTGCGCGCCCCCGCCCTCTTCGCCGATGAGCAA
This sequence comes from uncultured Bacillota bacterium, assembly GCA_937874815.1. Lineage (GTDB taxonomy): Bacteria > Bacillota > UBA994 > UBA5500 > UBA5500 > UBA5500. The sequence continues at coordinate 732 of CALNBW010000022.1, forward strand.
AACGGCTGCTAACAGAGCCAGGTTCAGAAAGTAAAGGGGCTTGGCTAGCTTCGCTAATAATCGGTAATCAAAATAAAGCGAGGCAGCAATCAGGACATTACCAACCACGATCCAAAGAATTTGGCGTTTCACATAGTACAAGGGATTGCGTGGCATCACGCCAGCGCTGGCGCTACGCAGAACAACGACGCCAATTCCAGAAATAATGAGCATCACTAACCATAGTTGCCAGTCCAGATTCTTGAGTAACTTGCGATCAAACCGCACCCTTTTCACCTCACTCCAGTCACCTATATAGTTTACCATAATGGGGCGTTAACTTTACAGTGCTAGGGCGGGCTAGAAGAAATTTAAAGGGCGGGCGAGATAGGATCTTGCCCCTACAGAACCTACCATGGGGGCGGCCCTAGGGTAGTCGGGCGTTTCTGCGCACGGCTTTGATGGGGATGCTGGTAATCAGGGCCGAGGCATCATCCGTCTGCTCCAGGTCAACAACGAGGCCCTGCTCGTCAATTTCTACGAATTCTGTAAGCACATCTAAAATACGCTTTTTAATTAGATCTAAGAGCTCTGGGGATAAGCTAGAACGGTCATGGATAAGTATCAGCTGCAGCCTTTCTTTTGCCTGCTCTTTGCTCCCCCGGTTCCCTCCCCAAAGACGCCTTAAGTCGAACATATGTAGCCTCCTTATTCAATGCCGAAAAGCTTTTTTAGACGGCTGAAAAATGTGTCGTCATCCTGCCATTCAACAAAGGGAACCTCTTCGCCCGACAAACGGCGGCTGATATTCTGGAAAGCTAGTCCCGCTTTTGCTGCGTGGTTAAAAGCGATCGGTTCTCCCTTATTGGAGGAAATCACTATTCCTTCATCTTCCGGAACGATACCAAGGAGATTAACTGCTAAGAGGTCCACTATGTCTTTGATTGCTAACATTTCGCCCCGTTTCACCATGTTAGGCTTCAAACGGTTGACCACGAGACCAATCTCTTTGATCTCTTCCGCTTCGAGTAGGCCTATGACGCGATCTGCATCGCGCACAGAGGATATCTCGGGGTTGACAACCACGATGGCCTGGTCGGCTCCGGCTACGGCATTCTTGAAGCCTCCTTCTATGCCAGCAGGGCAATCGAGCAAGACAAAATCAAACTCCTCTTTTAGCTCGTTGATCAGCTGCTTCATCTGTCTCGGGGTGACCGAATCCTTATCTCTAGCCTGAGCGGAAGGTAGAAGCACTAGGTTCTCCATCCGCTTGTCGCGGATAATTGCCTTTTTCCAACTGGCCCGGCCCTCGATTACATCCACCAAGTGATACACAACCCGGTTCTCCAGGCCCATAAACAGGTCTAGGTTACGCAACCCGATATCTGCATCAACCAAAGCCACTTTATGCCCTAGGACAGCCAGCCCTGCTCCGATATTAGCGGTAGTTGTGGTTTTGCCAACACCACCTTTTCCTGACGTTACGACAATTGCCTTGCCCATACTTGACCTTACCTCACTTTCAACATCTATTCGTAGCTAGAACGCTGGCAGGGTTCAATTACAATCTGCTCACCACGTAAGCGTGCTATTTCTGGCTCTAACCCCGCCACCGGGGCGTCATCATCAGGCTGCCGCGCTAAAACGCCGGCAATGCTTAGCGGCAACAAAAGCGGACTTATTGCCAGCGTAGCCAGCATGTGCCGTGCCCCGCAAAGTGCCCATGATCACAATATTACCTTCGGCCACTACTTCTGCACCGGGATTAACATCCCCGATGATGATGATATGGCCGGGGTGGTAGAGTTGCTGTCCAGAACGAACTGTTTTCTCAACAACTAAAGATGTCATCCCGCTATTACCGGGCCGTGCTGCACCTTTACTCTGCTCCAAGCGTACTAGCTGAACTCCCTCGTATTGATTAAGTATGTGCGAGACAGTGGCCATCTGATCAGCAGATAAGGTCCGGCGCCCCGTGTTAAGTACAATGCGGGCACCCTGAAAAAAGTTCTGACTAGTAGCCAAACGCTGTTCTAGCGAACTAACCAAACTGGGAAACTCTACTTCATCGTTCAGGTAAATATGGATACCCTCCCGTGTTCCTTTGAATAATACAGCTTCTTCCGGCAACTTCAGCCCCTCCAAACAAGATCTCGTTAACTTAGTATTTCTTTCGCTTTATAATGACTAGTTCCTGCTTTTCTCGACAAAAAGGGCAAAAAATGGCCCTGTCAGCATCTAACTGATGCTGCAGGACCAGGTCTAGTCTTATAGTCTTAGATGCGCACCCGCACCTAGGGTTGAACGGTATCTGCCGCGGGAGCCCCCTCAAAATAACCCTTGATGATCGAGTGGGCAACGGGTACGCCAGCTGTGGCACCCCAACGGCCATGCTCCACAAAAACTGCAACAGCGATTTCTGGGTCCTCGAAAGGTGCATAGCCGATAAACCAACTATGGGGTGAAATGCCGGGCCCTATTTCGGCTGAGCCGGTTTTGGCAGCCACTTCTACCTTTTGTCCATCCCGCATTACCGGGTCGTAAGTGAACAGATAGTAGGCCGAACCATTACCGGTTCTACCTGGACGGGCGGGAAGAGTTACTTCATGCATCCCGTTTCTTACAGTTTCTAGGGCTGTAGGGTCTAGGTCTACTTTGGTCAGCAACTCCGGCTCCACCTGGAAATTGACGTTACCGTCGGGGCCAACAATTTGCTTGACCACGTGGGGTTGATAATGATAGCCCCCGTTAGCCAGCATGGAGACGTAAGCAGCCATCTGCAAAGGGGTGAACTCCACTATACCCTGCCCAATTGCCACGTCCCAAACCTCACCGGGGTAGGGCGTGTAATTGTAAATGCGGCGGAAATTCTCGCTCGTAGGGATGATTCCGGGGGAGCGCAAATATCCGGGCGCGAAGTCGAGCGGTATTTCAGAGCCAAATTGCAGGAGCTTAACCATATCCCCAATCTTGTCCATTGCTTCAGCCCGTCCATACTTCGTAACCAAGCGCTGGGCAATATCGTAATAGACTACGTTGCAGGAAACCTTGAGTGCATCCTCAATTGTCAAGCGGCCATGGGCCGTACGGTTGGCGCACTGCTTCTTAGTGTTGCCGACCTGGAAATAACCAGGGCAGTAGAAGGTCTCGTTGGGGGATATAACCCCATCAGTGAGAGCTAGCAAGGTCATCAATGGCTTAAAGGTTGACCCTACTGGGTAAGCATTGAGGGGCACATTGCTGGTCCAAAGACTAGGAGTCTTAGCCCAATTGCCCGGGTCAAAATTAGGACAAGAAGCCCAAGCCAGTATCTCTCCCGTTTTAACATCGAGTACAACGGCTGCCCCTTTGGTCGGTTTCTGTTTGTAGCGGGGATCCTTATCGTTTAGCTTTGCTATCATATCAGTTAACGCTTGCTCTGCCACTTGTTGCAGCTCAGAATCGATAGTTAGAACCATGTTGTTGCCTGCTACTGCCGGAGTTTCACCAACTGCAGCAATGAGGCGGCCCCATTTGTCAACCTCCACGAGACGATAGCCATCCTGTCCCCGCAAGCTCAGCTTAGGGTCAACATTCTCAAAGGCATTCTCCAGACCAAAGATGCCGACGGTAGCATCTCTTCGGTAACCGGCTGCTTCATATTCCTCCAACTTGTTTGGTGTGATAGCGCCTAGCCCGCCAATCAGGTAGCTGGCCATATCGTCAAAACGATAATCACGCACAGCTTGACGCTCAACTACAACGCCGGGCAAGTCCATACGCCTTTCATCAATCTGCAATACGGTTTCTTCAGAGACATCAACAGCCAAACGAATGGGGCTATATCGGTACCAGACATTGCTGGCAATTGACTGGCGAATACTCTCTTCGGTCACTCCATAATCGGCCAAAAGGGACGCCAAAACCGGGATAGCCTGATCCCGCTGTTCGGTTGAACTGGGAACTAAATAAGAAACCACATAGGCGGGACGGCTGGAAACGAGAGTCACCCCATCCGCTGAGATGATGTCTCCGCGAGGGGCATCAATAATAATTTTTTTGCTAGTGTTGCTTTCGGCCCGGGCCAAGTAATAATCGCCCTTGACCAACTGGACGTAAAAGAGGCGCCCCACCAGTACCAGGGCTAAGAAAAATATCGTTACACTCAAATAGTTGAGACGCTTTTCAAAAAAGTCGCGGTCCATGTGAGCCTACCCCCTTCCCCCAACAGCGTCCCTCTCTGCACGCTTGTACATCAAAGCGTAGATAACAGCCGTAATCACTCCGTTTACCAGAAGCGAAAGGGGTAAACCGAGCCAGAAACGGCCGCCGATCCAAAAACCATAAAGCCCCCCGGTTATTAAGGTCATCAATAACCAATAGGAGGCAGTCGTCACCAGACCAACAACAAAAGGAACTAACGCTGAATTACGATAGACTACGCGACTAAACTGCCCTACGCAATAGCCGATGACATATAACGGTATGGCGTAAAAGCCGAGGGCTGGTCCGCTGACAATGGCCCGCAGTAGGCCAGCTCCTAACCCCAGAACGGCCCCTTCTGTTGGCCCGAACATCAACGCATACGCTATAGTCAGACACAAGAGCAAATCAGACTGACGCAAGACCTTGCCCAAGCGAGGCACTAACGTAATCTGCAAAATCGCAAACAGCAATAGCAATAGGACTAACACAAAATAACGTTTCCGCATTTATTGCTCACCAGCATTAAGAACCAACAGAACGTCCTCTAGCGAATCAAAATCTACCACAGGACGTACACTGGCCTCTAACTGCAGACCATCAGCAGTGGGCGCAACCGAATCCACATAGCCGACCAAAAGGCCCTTAGGCAAGTCCAGGGCCGCTGTTCCGGCAGTAATAATGGCGTGACCTGGCTGCACATCGGCATCGCGTGAAAGACGAATCAGCCTCAGCATTCCTGGATTATTAGGGTCCGCCTCCAAAGTCCCCCTGACTCGCGTCTCCTGCACTTGGGCTGCCACTGGTCCCCGCCCATCAATAATCAAGACCACTTTAGAAGTAGTGGGTAGCACCTCATATACTCTACCAACAAAGCCCTGATGAGTGATAACAGGGGTGTTAACTTTTACTCCATGCTGGCTCCCCTGGTCAATGATCATCTCCTGCTGCCAAGGACTTTGCCCAACACTAATAACTTTGGCCAATTGGAGCGCCAAAGTTGGGTTAGCCTCTTGGTAATGCAATAGCTCACGCAAGCGCTGATTCTCTCTTTCGGCTTCAACCAGGAGGTTCTGCTGCATCTCCAGGGCCGCCAGTTTTGATTCTAGCTCATAGTTTCTGGCCCTTAGTGCGAGCAACCCTTGCAGGTCATCAATGAATCCTTTGATGCGCTGGACCACAACAGAACCCGCCCGGGAAAAAGGAGCTACTCCTTGGGTGATAAGGCCCTCCAAACGTGACGGATTCGTGCGCTGGCTGGCCATGTGGCTGGCAAGTCCAATGAGAACTACCAGTATTAGGCTAAAGACAACAAATCCCTTGTTTCTCCTCCAGAAGGACTGCACCTTATCGCCCTTCTTT
>CALNBW010000023.1 GCA_937874815.1 uncultured Bacillota bacterium
GCCCCCAACTTGGTCATAGACACCACCCCGCCTCATTTGTTCTAGAGTGGTTTCTACCATGAGTAAGGCCTGTTTGTCCTGCGTCCGCCGCCAATAGCGCAATAAGAAGTTCAAGCTGTGCGGCGCGGGAAATTTGGGTGCCTGCCCAAAGCCCCCATAGGTGGTGTCAAAGGTGCGCTTGCAGTATTGGTAGGCCTTATCCAAAGTGTCTTCATCCAACTGGGTAGTGGCCGTAGTGGGCGCTGCTAGCGACCGCATTTGCTGCACGATTTGTCCAGCCCGGCTGACCAGATCCTGTCGATCCTCCCTCCAGGCCTTACTAATAGCCTCCGTTAGCTCGATCACGCCCGGGCGGCCATAGCGGCTGTGGGGCGGAAAGTAAGTTCCGGCATAGAAGGGCTGCTTGTCTGCCGTCATGATGATGGTCAGCGGCCAGCCGCCACTACCCGTTAGGGCTTGGCAAACGTTCATGTAAACAGTGTCAATATCGGGCCGTTCTTCCCGGTCGACCTTGAGGCAGACAAAAGCTGCGTTTAGGGCTGCCGCCACTGTCTCATTCTCGAACGATTCCCTCTCCATTACATGGCACCAATGGCAGGTCGAATAGCCAATAGAGAGGAATATAGGCACGTCTCGCCGCCGAGCTTCGGCGAATGCCGCTTCTCCCCAGGGGTACCAATCAACCGGGTTATGGGCGTGCTGCAACAGATAAGGCGACTTCTCGTTTATCAATCTATTGGGCTTTCTGTTTACGGTCATTGGGCATGGCCTCCCGCGTCATGGTCTTTCTCCCGAGTACTGTGCCCCTGTATCAATCCGGCGATACCCGGGCTGCAATCCGCAGAAAAATGGCCGAATCCCCAGATCTTAATACGGGAGGGCGAAAACACTAACTGGTGGGCAGGAAATAGGGGCTTAAGCAGAGAACATTGCATATGAGAGCGAACTCGCACAACATTTGCTAATTGCCACTCGTTGTCGGTTTATGCCCCTGGTAGACCATGGTGGGTGGCAGATCTGCCATTTTAAAGGAGGTAAAGCTAAATGTTTAACAGACAGACGTATGAACTGGGCAGCAAACGTTCCTGCATCCGCGAGCTGTTCGAGTATGGCCTCAAGCAGGCCGCGGTGGTAGGCGCGGAAAACGTGTTCGACTACAGTCTCGGCAACCCGAGCATCCCGGCTCCGCCTGAGGTCAATCAATCTATCATTGATATCCTGAACACAGAGTCAAGCCTGGCTGTCCACGGGTATACCACAGCCGCGGGTTTGCCGCAAACTCGCGCCGCTATTGCGGAGGACTTAAACGAGCGCTACGGGTTAAGCCTGCGGCCCGAGAATTTCTTTATGACTGGCGGCGCTGCGCAGGCCCTCATTGCCGTGTTGCGGGCTTTGAATCTGGATGCACAATCAGAAATCCTCACCCCGGCACCCCACTTTGCTGAATACAAGCCTTTCATAGAAGGCACGGGCAATAAGTATGTATGCGTGCCAGAGGATACGGCCAATTTCCAGATCAACTTATCAGCGCTGGAGAAGTTAATCAGTTCCCACACCCAGGCAGTGCTGATTAACTCGCCCAATAACCCTTCTGGTGCTATTTATACACGGGAGAACCTGCAGGGGTTGGCAGAGATACTGAAGCAAAAGGCGGCGGAGTATGGTCACCCCATCTACATCATTTCTGACGAACCTTACCGCGAACTGGTTTACACCGGGGAACAAGTGCCTTTTATTCCGGCAATCTACCCGGATACCATAGTTTGCTATTCCTGGTCTAAGTCGTTATCTTTGCCTGGTGAACGCATCGGCTATTTCTTGGTGCCAGATCAAGTAACGGATGCTACAGCCCTTTATGCAGCAATCGCCGGTGCGGCGCGCGTTTTAGGCCATGTCTGCGCCTCTTCGCTCATGCAGCGGGTAATCGGGCGTTGCGCCAAGGTGCGCCCCGATGTAGTACAGTATCAGGAAAACCGTCAGCTGTTATATGAGGCCCTTACGGAAATGGGTTTCACCTGCGTTCCGCCAGAGGGAGCCTTTTATTTGATGGTCAAGGCACCAGACGGGGACGGGCAGGCGTTTTCTGATGCCGCTAAGGCTTATAACCTGCTGATCGTGCCGACCGATGATTTCGGTCTGCCGGGTTATGTACGGCTCAGCTACTGTGTCTCCGCTGATATGATTAAACGTTCTTTGCCAGCCTTTAAGAAACTGCGGCAACAATACCAGTAGGTGGTCCAAAAAGATGTGAATTTCGGGGGCGGTTCAAGACCACTGGAGAAATCACTCAGAGCCTAGGCAAAGGTCGTTAGTCCTGCGTAAAGCGCATTGGGGCCTCTAATGAAAGGTGCTTTTTAAGGAAAGGGGACACACCTCTGCTGGAAGCGCATTTTGTGGGCCGAGGAATGTCCCCAACGAATGCCGGTTAAAAGCGGCCAACTGTTTGAGCTTAGGCGAGTTTTGGCCGCTCAGTGAATTGCTTTAGCAATTCGCTTCCCTAATTAGTGCGGCAACCATATCGGAGATATGGTGAGAGCACATGTCGATGGCTAAGCACATACCTCCAGTAATTAGGCCACACGCGCGCGAGCAGGACTACGACCTTCTTCCGTACTCTGAAGGACTTCTTCAGCGATTTCGAATAGCCTCAGCCCGTTATTGGGCGCTAAGCGACGAATACCCGGCAGCTGTATCAGCTGGGTATTCGTCTTTTGCATATGCAAGTGTCTTAGTTTTCGGCCAATCCATTGGCACGGCTCTTGCTCTATATGAGTGTAGAAGTGGCTGTTGGGCTGCCTCACTGCAGTTGCCCTCTGCAAGTTAACAGGAGCCGGAGGGGGCTGTCGCGCTAGGAGTTTATCAACGAAATCCTGTTCTGGCTGCGGGATGTGCTTAGGGCACAGGCTGACGCCAATCGTGCCTACAGCATCATCCCGCAGCCCACAGTTCACATCAAAGTATGCTCTAGGGGTTATTTTGCGACAGCCCCGAGAGCCACAGTGCTCTAGCAGCTCCCTCCGGGCTCAGGCGGCTTAGGCGGCTGTGGTGGAGAACTAAAAAAGGAAGGTGCATGCTATGGAGAAGATACGGGTTATTCTTTGGGGCCTAGGCGCAATGGGCAGTGGCATCGCTAAGGCACTGTTACAGCGCAGTAATGTTGAAATTGTAGGAGTGCTAAAGGTTACTGAATCTCACGTGGGAGAGACATTGTCAGCTGCAATTGGCGAAGGACAATGCGATGTCAGAATTTCCAATGACCCTGATGCGGTGCTCAAGCCAGGGGCCGCTGATATCGTTATTATTTCGACAGCTTCATTTACGGAATCAGTTAGACCGCAAATAGAGCAGGCAGTGCAGGCGGGGATGAATGTTATTACTATCGCTGAAGAAATGGCCTACCCCGCTGCCCAGAGTCCGGAGGCAGCACGTGCTTTGGACGCGCTGGCGAAAGAGCATGGCGTTACTATTCTGGGCACCGGTATCAACCCGGGATTTGTGTTAGACACCTTAATCATCACTTTGACGGGGGTCTGTCTTGATGTGCAATCAATCCAGGCCACGCGAGTAAACGATCTATCGGAGTTTGGCCAAATGGTGATGCGGACGCAAGGCGTTGGTACCACCCCAGAGCAATTCCAGGCAGGTATCCAAGACGGATCAATCGTGGGGCATGTCGGTTTCCCCGAGTCGCTGCAGATGATCGCGAATGCGCTCGGTTGGCAGCTAGATGAAATAGTAGAAACAAAAGAACCCATTATTTCTAGCGTCTATAGAGAAACCCCTCACGTAGTAATCGAGCCGGGCATGGTTGCCGGTTGCCGGCACGTGGCCTATGGCAAGCAGGATGGGCAAATTAAGATTACTTTAGAGCATCCCCAGCAGGTCAGGCCAGAGCTGGCTGGAGTCGAGACGGGCGACTATATCCAGATAACAGGTACCCCGGGCATCAATCTGCAAATTAAGCCTGAGATTCCGGGTGGCATTGGCACCATTGCGATGGCGGTAAACATGATCCCCCATGTGTGCGAAGCTACCCCGGGGTTAAAGACGATGCCCGAATTGCGTTTACCAGTAGCTTTGCTCCCCCAGGCGGTGATAGCATGTCAGAATTAAAGTTGTGGCCTATTGGCACTTGGGTAGAAGTTGGTCGTTCTGTATTGCAGCCAGGCGAGCGGGCACCGCAGGTCCCAGCCGACACGGCAGCCGTACCGCTAGAACTGCGGGTTAAGGGTTTCTTGCAGCAGCCTGCGGCCCTGGGGCAAGAGGCCAGTATTACCACTTTAACCGGGCGTACTCAACAAGGTAAGGTCATTAGCATCAACCCGCGGCATAGCCATGGGTTTGGCGAACCGGTGCCCGAACTATTAGCTATCGGCCCAGAATTACGGCAGCTATTGGAGGGATCGCGCGATGCAGAATAGTTATCAGGCGGTGATGGGGCGGCAAAATGAGATCATGAAGCGGGCCGTCGGTTTTGATTATCAGCAATCCGCCCTCGCTTTCGATTATGAAGGCATGATGGCGGCTACCGGCTTTGATTTACCCAGCATTCGGCGGGTGCAGGCTGCAACCGGTGTAGGGGAGACCCCACTTTATGAATTGCATAATATTACTCGTCTGGCACGTCAGCTGGCATCGCCAGGGTATGGCGCTCGTATCTTCCTCAAGGACGAAGCTTGTAACCCTTCAGGCAGTTTCAAAGCGCGACGGGCTGCTATCTCCGTCTATCAGGCGCAGCAACTCGGTTACCCCGGCGTAATTGCGGCCACCAGCGGCAACTACGGAGCCGCCGTCGCCTCGCAAGCCGCCATGCGTGGGTTGAAGTGCATTATCGTGCAAGAAGTGTTCGATAGCGCCGGGGTGGGCCAGCCCGAGATACTGGAGAAGGCCCGCGCCTGCGAAGCTTATGGAGCAGAAGTATGCCAGTTAACAGTAGGACCCGAATTGTTTTATGTTTTCCTTTGTCTGTTGGAAGAGACCGGCTATTTTAACGCTAGCCTTTACACCCCCTATGGGATTGCCGGTATAGAGAGTTTAGGCGCTGAAATTGCCGAAGAAGTGCGGGAGCGCACCGGGCATTTTCCTGAGGCGGTAATGGTAACCCACGCTGGCGGCGGCAACGTAACGGGCACCGCCCGGGGCTTGCGGGAGGTAGGAGCCACTACCACTAAGGTGATTGGCGCTAGTGTTGACCTCAGCGGCTTACACATGGCCAGCGATCGCGACTTTAACCGCAAGTCATTCACCACCGGACATACCGGTTTTGGCGTACCCTTTGCCACTTGGCCCGATCGGGCCGACGTGCCACGCAATGCAGCTCGCCCCTTACGCTATTTGGATCAATACGTAACCGTAACTCAAGGCGAGGTTTTCTATACCACGGAAATGCTGGCTCAGTTGGAAGGCTTAGAACGAGGCCCCTCGGGTAACACGGCGCTAGCGGCTGCCTTTGCCATAGCTCAAACCATGCCGCAGGAGCAGGTGTTAGTTGTTCAAGAGACAGAGTACACCGGGGCGGGTAAACACCCCACGGCTCAACTCACCTTCGCTCGCCAGCGGGGTATCGAAATCAGGCGGGGCGATCCTCGCGCTAGCAAACCAGGCGAATCGATTGTCATTCCGGAGCGGCCTGACCAAATCTCCGTGCAAGACTATGCCCTCGACGATTTGCGTCACTCCTATCTGCGTAACGCTTTGCGCCAAGTTAAGAGTGGCGAGATTAGCCAACTAGATGTCGATTTTCTGCAAGCCGATGCTCGGGCCAGCCTGGAGATGGTTAAACAAGCAGCGGCAGAGCAGCAGGTACGCCTGCCTGAGAAGCAAGCATAAGGGGGGCGGGGATATGCAGCGGGAAGACGACTTTGCTACCCGGCGGCAGCACCTAGCCAGTCTAAGCGATGCCGAGCTAAAGGCGCGTTTCTGGCAACTGGCCGAGGTTATCGTGCAGCCCTTAGTGGAGCTGGCCGAGAAAAATACATCACCTTCTGTAGAACGTTCCGTGTTGCTGCGTCTCGGCTTTGACAGCCTTGAGGCTAAAGCCCTAGTACAAATGACCAGCGACCAGGGATTGCTTTCTAAGGGCGCGGGGCATGTTGTCTATGTAGCAGCTCGCAATTGGGGTTGCGATGGCCTTACAGCCGGTCGTAGGCTCTTAGAAGGGCAAGGCTGGGATACTGTCCAAGCCTATTTCCAAAGGAAGGGGGCAGATAGCAGTGCAGCCAAATGAAAAGCTAGATATAGAAGCCATTTTAACTGACCTGGAGCACTACCGACCGCGCCGGCGGGGCTGGACATGGCGGAAACCAGTGCCAGAACAGACCATGGGCCCCTTTACTTATAAACAATCCTCCGAGCCCCTGAAACAGAGCATTCCTCTGCCAGCCGGGAAACACTTCGGCGGCATTGACCCGCAGCCCGACTGCGTCATCACCTCCGAGATTGCTTCTGGCCGTTTCGAGGACGACTTGCGCCGCATGCGCATGGCCGCCTGGCATGGAGCTGACCATATCATGGTGATACGCACCGCTGGCCAAAGCCATTTCGATGGCCTCATAGAAGGCACCCCAGAAGGCGTTGGTGGTGTCCCGATTACTCGCAAACAAGTGCGGGCTACCCGCAAAGCCTTAGACATTATTGAAGATGAGGTGGGGCGGCCAATCAACTTTCATTCCTACGTCAGTGGGGTAGCGGGCCCTGAAATCGCTGTGCTCTTTGCCGAAGAGGGCGTTAATGGGGCTCACCAAGACCCCCAATATAATGTGCTCTACCGCAACGTGAATATGGTGCGCTCCTTTGTCGATGCCGCTGTTGCCAAGCACTTGATGGCTTGGGCCGATATGGCGCAAATAGACGGAGCTCATAATGCCAATGCTACGGCCCGGGAAGCCTGGAAAGTGATGCCAGAGCTGTTGGTGCAGCATGCCCTTAACTGTGCCTATTCCGTAAAAATAGGCATGAAGAAGAGCAACATTTGCTTATCCACAGTGCCGCCTACAGCTAGCCCCGGCCCTGCTTTGCGCTACGATTTGCCCTACGCAGTGGCGTTGCGAGAGCTATTTGATGGGTATCGCATGCGGGCCCAGATGAACACCAAATACATTGATTCCGACAGCCGCGAAGCCATTGTTACCCATACGCTCAACGTTCTTATTTCGCGCCTAACTTCGGCCGACATTCAGAGCACAATCACTCCCGACGAAGGGCGTAACGTGCCCTGGCATTATAACAGTATTTCCGCCGTCAACACGGCGAAGCAGGCCCTCTTGGCCTTAGACGGTTTGCTAGACATGGTAGAGTTAAAGCCAGAAGGCCCCTTGCGAGAGGGGGCCCGTGAGATCAAGGAGCGGGCAGTATTATTCATGGAAGAAATACTGGCTGTTGGCGCTGTGAGCCGAGGCTTCTTTGTTGATTCAGGCCAATACCCGGAGCGTAATGGCGACGGCATTGTCCGCGACCCCCAGGGTGGCGTGGGGGCTGGCACAGTCGTCCCTCGCGATGTCGATTACTTTGCCCCAGTCTGCGCCCATTTTGGCTATAACCAGGTGCCCGATGATCTCGCTTCGCCTTGTGCAGCCTTGGGAGGATGCACACTTTGCCACCCCGAAAAGATTGCCTACATTGATGAGCTAGACCCCGAAGATAATGTAGGGCAACGTATGGCAGTCACTCAGGAGGCCAGAGCAGCCGGTCTCTTGGTGCCCGAGGTGGAATGGGCCGGCGATGGCCTGATCAATATTCAAGTTTTCTTCCCTACTGATGGGCGCACTGCTGCAGCAGCCGCCCTAGAGATGGCGCAGCGTTTTGGTTTAACCGACTGCGAAGTCATTCACCGGCAGGTAATGCAGCCCGCCGAAGGCACCTACCTAGAAGTTAAAGGGCGTGTGCCGTTCTTTATTGACCCGGCCACCTTAGTTATTCCAGAAGTAGTGCCCCTACTAAGCGAGGAAGCCATCAGGCAAGACATAGCAGAGCACCCGCTGACGGTTGTGGCCGCCACTATTGGCGAGGACGAACACTCAGTAGGAATGCGCGAGATCATCGATCTTAAACATGGCGGGTTAGAAGGGTTCGGCATTAAGTGCGTTTACCTGGGTACCTCAGTGCCGATACAGAAGGTTATCGATGCGGCCATTGAAACTGCCGCGGATGCTATCTTGGTAAGTACCATCATCACCCATGCTGATGTGCATCGCCTTAACATGCGCCGCCTGCACGAACTGTGTATAGAAAAAGGAGTACGCGACAGACTGCTGCTTATTGGCGGCGGCACTCAGGTCACCAACGAGATTGCGGTGGAGTGCGGCCTGGATGCCGGTTTTGGCCGGGGTACCAAAGGCCACCATGTGGCCAGTTTCCTCGTGCGCGAGCGCAATGAGCGCGCGCTCCATTAGCCAATAAGGGAAGGAGCCGCGCCCATGATACAATTAGAAGTGTTGGTTGCAGAAATTGGTAGCACGACGACAGTGGTCAATGCCTTTAGCGGTTTAAAGGGCGAGGAGCCTTGTTTCTTAGGGCAAGGGCAAGCGCCCACCTCGGTTGCCCTGGGCGACGTGACTATCGGTCTCTGCCAGGCAATCGAAGATTTAGAAGCAAAGCTGGGCGGCTCCCTCTCCTGGGAAACCATGTTAGCCACTAGCAGTGCCGCCGGTGGACTGCGTATGAGCGTGCATGGCCTTGTCTATGATATGACAGCCCGTGCCGCCCGTGAGGCGGCCCTAGGCGCTGGCGCAGTATTAGGCCTGATTACAGCTGGCGAACTGGGCGAGCAAGACCTAGCAGCCCTCCAGCGGCAGAACCCGAATATCATTTTGTTGGCGGGCGGGGTGGATTATGGCGAATCGGCCACCGTCTTAGCCAATGCCCGTCACCTGGCTAGGCTAAAGCTAGCCGCCCCCATTATCTACGCGGGCAATGTGGCAGCGCAAAGTGAGTTTGTGGCCATAATGCAGGCGGCGGGTCTGCCCTACTACACGGTGGCCAATGTCTATCCCACCATTGATGAACTTAATGTAGAGCCAACGCGCCAAGTGATTCAGCAAGTTTTTGCAGAGCACATCGTGCATGCTGCTGGTATGGAAAAAATCAGGCAGATGGTAACTGGGCCGATTTTTCCTACCCCGGGTGCCGTTTTAGTGGCGGCTGAATTACTGCAAAAGGCGATTGGCGATTTGTTAGTAATTGACGTTGGCGGAGCTACAAC
>CALNBW010000024.1 GCA_937874815.1 uncultured Bacillota bacterium
CCCTTCTCACCTGGTAGATAGTAGTATGTAAATGGGTAGCTACCTTGTTTTCACCCAACCCAGGCCAGAGTACGTCGCACAACTCCCATTTTGGCACACTTCTCTGTCTCTGCTCAAACAGGTAAGCGAACAGCTCTTCTGCCTTAGCTGTTCTCCATTGGATCGCATTTTTCGTATTGGCGGTAGCATAGACCCTCAACCCGCCGAAACAGCAAATCCGTGCAGCAGCCGGCGGCTTCGGGCCCCTTTGCACTTGTTTGGCTTTGTATAACCTATTTACCGTTTCTTGCACTTCATCTAGTGATGCGGGCTTCATTAGATAATGAAGGGCATTTACACGAAAGGCCTGTATGGCATACTGATTATAAGCTGTGACGAAAACAACTTCTATATCAGGAGTCTCCGCAGCAAGATGCTCCGCCAGCTCCAATCCGTTCATCTCGGGCATCTCAATATCCAAAAACACGACATCCGGCTTTAGGCTCAGGATGGCTGGTAAAGCCTCGTGCGGACTCTGATAGTGGGCAATTACATTAATTTGCCCTGTCTTTTGTAATAGGATTTTGATCAGTTCGATGGCTGGTGCCTCGTCGTCGACAATGATAGCCCTAAGCAAGTACTGTTCCCCCCTTCCCAGTTATTGGCCCAACCTTACTGCTTCTGAGCAGGAATGTAAAAAGTCACTTCAGTTCCTTGGCCAGGCTTACTTCTTATCCTCAGCCTGCTGCCAAAATAGTTAGCAAGCCGCTCATTGATGTTTTCTAGGCCAACCCCTCTAGATGCAGTTCCACTCTGCATGAGGTTCGCCATTTCGGCTTCCGGAAAGCCCGTTCCATCATCAGTAACCGTGACGCAAATGCTGTTATTTTCACGGTAGGATATATCCACCCGTACCTGACCCTTTGCTAGGCGACCGCCTAGGCCGTGACGGATCGCATTCTCAACCAAAGGCTGGATCGTCAAGGGTGGAATGCAGTACGGCAGGCAGCAAGGGTCAACGTTTAATCTCACCATTAGCCGATCCCCAAAGCGAGCCTTCTCAATAGCCACATACGCATTAACTAAACGTAGTTCATGCTCAATCGTCACAAAGGCACCAGTGTCCTCAAAATCAACGCTATGACGCAGGAAAACGCTTAACTCCGTCAGTAGCTCCCCCGCCTTATTGGGGTGAGTGTAACAGAAGGAGATAATCGTATTCAGTGCGTTAAAGAGGAAATGAGGCCTAATTTGCGCTTGCAGAAAGGCAGTTTGTTTGGCTAACAGGGTCTCCTTCGCTTTCCTCATGTGCACTAAGCTATTAACCCGGGCAACCAGCTCCTGGGGGTCAAAAGGCTTACCCAAGAAGTCGTTGGCCCCGGCCTGGAAAGCCGCTTCAATGTCTTCGGGCCGGGTAGGGGTTGTGACAAATAGCACCGGTAAATTAAGCGGTGCATATCTTTTCCGTATGGTGCGGCAGAGCTCCACGCCTGACATCACAGGCATCATGGCATCTGTAATACAAAGGTCAAAAACTAAAGGCCCATCCAGAATAGTTAGCGCTTGCCGGGCGCTTGTTACAGAAATAACGCGATAGCCTTCCCCAGTAAGGATATTGCTCAATGCCTTCAGGTTAGAGTATTCGTCATCGACCGAAAGGATTAGGTGTCGAACCTTCATGTCGCCTCTAGGCCGCTCGTCTAGATAGGGCAGCGTTTGTTGCTCCTCTGTCAAGTACGGCGAGCGCATAGGTGGCACATTAGTTATTGCTGGGGCGGTAGCCCGCGGCAAGGTGAAGGTAATACTAGTCCCCTCCCCCAGCGCCGATTGGGCGGTTATCTGCCCGCCCTGTAATTCCAGCAATTGCTTGCTAATGTTAAGCCCTAACCCCAGACCAATGGGGGGAGCAGTTGAGGACTGGCTTTGGCTGTGGGGTTGAAAAATAGTGGCTAGCTCAGCCGCTGGCATCCCGCACCCAGTATCGGTTACAGAAACAGAAACATGCTCTTTCGATTGTTGGCTGGTAATAGTGATATTCCCTTCGGGGGTAAATTTAACGGCGTTATCTAGCAGATTGGTTAATATCTGCTGCAAGCGGTTCTCGTCAGCCAACACAAGATAAGTATCCGGTGGGATCAAGTTATGAATTGCTAGGTCGCGCCCGCGGGTCATGTGTCGGAAGATATCCACGGCATAAGCTACTGCCCCGCGAATATCCAAGCACTTTAGGTCTAGCTTAATATCGCCATGGGTCAGCCGAGTGTGGTCAAGCAGGCTCTGCACTAGCAAGGTTAGCCGCTTACTGATGCTATGTATGAGCAGCACGTCCTCCGCCCGTGAATCCCGAGGCGTTTCGTTGACGCCAGCCAACAGCGAGTAGGAGATATTCATGATGCCATGCAGCGGTGTGCGTAATTCATGGGAAACTTCGGCTAAGAAATCATCCTTTAGTTTATCGGCCGCAATTAGCTGTTCGTTGAGCTGTAATGCCAATGTATAGGCATGCTGGTAATAGACTCCCCCATACAGGCTGAGAGACAATAAGAGCAGTGTTTCCAAAGGGAGTGCCCAGGCGTTCGGTTCGTAAACCAACGTGAAAATATTGACAATCGTCACGGCCACCATGCAGACTGCGGCTGCATCTAGCAGGGGGCCGCCCACCTTCTCCTGCCGCTTCTGCTTAAGCATCGCTTGTAGGATTAATGCAATAGCAAGGGCATTGGCTGCCAGGTAGAACAGTTCCAGGGACTGGGGTGCGAGCAGCCCCAGCAGCGCACAGATCAGCAGCAGAGCAGCAGCAAGGAGATCCGCCCGATGTAGCCTGCCCTTGATCGCCGCTACGTTGAAAGTAACATTCACGTACTTGACTAGTAAGTACAGCTGCAAAATCATTGTCGCGCCGCCAAGCTTCATAAAGGCGTTGTAGGAAAGGCTAGGGAATAATTGAAAGATAAGTAGCTCTGATTGCGTAATGGCTTTCAACGCGGTGCAAAGACTGAAGGCGGCCGCGAGTAAGCGTGAACGTTTACTCTTGGAGCCGGCGCTGCTTGCCAGCAGGTAAATAAACACCATCACCATTACAGTGATATTGGCGTGTCTAGCATTACTTGTAGCAAGCGGTATCTCTTAATGGCCGCCTCACTGCCGAAGAAGATGGGCTGGGTAATGCCACTAGCCACGGATATTTGGCTAGATGTTTGTACGATGATTTCGAGTTCTGGACCGCTGGCCGTAAAATAGCCGGTTTCTGGGCGGTAACAAAGCTCACTATCCTCGCGAGTAAGGCCAGGTCTGCCGCAAAGCAGCACTTCTTGACCGTTTACAATAATGCGAGCGCTAGCATGAATGCTAGTGCTTTTTAGTCCATAGCGCAGATTTTGTTCTGGAAGCAATACTTTCAGGCGGTAAGTGGCCGCCGCGAATCTATCCGTATCTTGTGGCACTACATCAC
>CALNBW010000025.1 GCA_937874815.1 uncultured Bacillota bacterium
CAACTACAGCCAGCACTAAGCCTACTAGCAAGTAGGATACGGCAATCTTAATACCAAAAACGGAGATGAGGAGCAGAAGCGCCGCGATATCTACTAATGGTGAAGATATCAAGAAAGAAAAAGTAATCGCCAAAGGTAAACCTGCCTGGGTGAAGCCAATGAAGATTGGTATGCTAGAACAAGAGCAAAACGGCGTGACCGTTCCTAGCAAGGCTCCTATAATGTTGCCAACTAAGCCCTGTAACTTTCCCAGTATGCGCTTAGTACGCTCTGGCGGGAAGTAACTTTGCACGTAAGAAATTCCATAAATCATCACCGAGAGCAAGATGAGAATCTTGATAGTGTCATAGATGAAAAAATGCACACTAGCCCCCACACGCGTGCTAACATCTACGCCTAACGCTTCTAGGAACCAAGTCACACCATCGAACAACCACTTCATTTTGAGGAGCTGAGCGTTCAGCCATTCAAATATCGCCATGATAGTTTACTCCTCCTCCTTCTTTTCTTGCTGCCAATTGCCGAGGGATTTGCGTGTCTCTTCTAATTCCAGAACCAACAAGCGTTCGGCAGCCTGCACCAGTTCCAAAACCTCCGGATGCCGCAAACGATAGTGCACATTAAGCCCCTCCTTGCGGCTAGCAAGCAGGCCTTCACTCCGCAGCACTGCCAAATGCTGACTAACATTGGATTGCTGTTCACTACCCAGCTCCTCCACTATCTTACAGACGCACAGCTCGCCGTCCTTTAGTAACATGACAATGGCCAACCTAGTTGGATGACCCAAAGCCTTAAAAATACCTGAGATCATTTTCTGCGCCACTTCCTGACTCACTGCTCCACCTCCCAGCCCTATATTAGTAAAGACTAATTTACTAATTAAAATATAGCACTGGAATAAGCGGGCGTCAAGCATGGCCAGAAGGAGTTTCTGCAGATAACCCCAGGCAAAAAACTGAACCGAACAGGGACAGTCAAACAGTCCCTGTTCGGTTCAGTTCAGTTTAGGGCTATTTGCTGCGCATGAGGCGACTGCAAGTTCCTGAACATTGACTCCCCGCAGCCATCAAAGTAAGATAAATACTGTAATATATTAAAAGGAGAAATACATATGCAAGAGTTGACAAAGCAGCTTTCTAGGGTCCTAAGCTATGGGCTGGATAAGGATTTCACCTCGGTTTCCTATGCCATTATGAAGGATGGCAAGATTTTGGCCTCCGACTCTTTGGGGCATCAGGGAAAACCAGAAAAAATGCCCGCGACCACCGATTGCACTTATAATGTAGCTTCTGTATCCAAAATCTACTGCACCGTGGCTGTCATGCAGCTGGTGGAAAAAGGCCTGCTGGACTTGGATAGGCCAGTTTATGAGTATCTGCCCCGCTTTCATATGCCTGATGAACGGTATAAAAGTATCACCCTGCGCCAGTGTTTAAGTCACCCCAGCGGTCTTCCCGGTACCCAGTGGAAAGGGTTCTCGGTTTCTAGTGTCAAAAACGCCAATTACTATGAAGACGTTTATGCCTATCTGGCAAACAACAGGCTTAAGGCCGAACCAGGCGAATACGCCGTTTACTGTAACGATGGTTTCACCCTTGCCGAAATGGTAGTGGCCCAGGTTGCAGGGGAAAATTTTTCCGACTATTGCTTAAAGCACATCACCGAACCCATCGGTGCCCATTCCACCCGTCTCAGCTTTACCCAAAACCCCGACTACCCTTTAGTGCGCGAAGGAAAAAGACCCGCCGAACGGCTGCTCATTCAAGGTGGTGCCGGTTTTACAACCAACATGGAGGATCTTTGCGCCTTCGGCCAGTTATTCCTAGAGGAAAACAATATACTCTCCGAAGCCAGCAAGCAAGAGATGGCAAAAAAACACGGGCGTACCTTTTTAGAAAACGACCGCCGCAGTGAAAGCTTTGGCCTCGGTTGGGACAATGTCTGCTATACCCATCCAGAATACGATTTGGGGCCGAATGCCTTACAAAAAGGCGGCAATAGCTTCCAATTTAC
>CALNBW010000026.1 GCA_937874815.1 uncultured Bacillota bacterium
GGCGTTTTTTACAATGTCCGCCACCTCGGCCATTTCCACCATGAACTGCTTGACGCTGGGATTGAGCAAGAAACCGCGGGGTCCGCCGCCGCTCAGCACCTGGATAACTGGCCCCCGGCCAATATGAATGGGCAACTCTTTATTCGTGTTGATGTCTGGGGTATCGCCGGCCGGTACTGTATCCAGGGCGATAGCTAGGTCGGGATTAACGCGATGGGCAGCTACTGTAGCACCCCTCAGCCCCACTTCTTCTTGCACGGTAATTACCGCATGTATTTCACCAGCGAACTCCGCATCCTGCAGGCTCGCCAGTAGCTTGACCAACAGCGCGCAGCCAATCCGGTCATCTACGGCTTTACCAAAAACCCGGTCGGGGTTTCCGCCTAAGGTATCCAGGTCTGCTACGTAGACAATAGGATCGCCCACTTTGATGCCTAGAGCAGCGACCGCCTCTGCGGAGTCGACACCGAGATCGATGTACAGGTTATCCGATGCCACCACCCGTGTGCGCTCTTCTGGCGTCTGCATGTGGCCGGCTTTCACACCGATAATGCCCACATGCCCGTTTACCAGCACTTTTCTGCCCAGCAATAAGGGGTCGAGGGTGCCGCCAACTTTGTGAAAACGCACAAAACCAGTCGGCTCAATGCTCTTGACCATAGCCCCAATTTCATCGGAATGGGCCGCAATTAGGAGGCATGGCCCGGGCCGGTTACCCTTTTTGACTGCAAAGATGTTACCAAAACCATCAACTTCAACTTGGTCGGCTACTGGTCGGAAAAGCTCCACTAAGTGCCTTACCACCTCTTGTTCTTGCCCCGCTAGGCCAGTGATAGCCGTCAGTTCAGCTAGCATTTGTTTCAGTTCATTTTTCATTTCTGCACCTCCATCTGTCCAGGGCTGTCGCGCCCAAACAGGCATAGTTAGGCCGCGGGGTACTTGCTTAGAGCACAGGAGCAGGCTCCAATCGTGCTTACAGCAAGCACCCCGCAGCCCCAGTCCTAGACCATCGCTAATTGTATTCGCTGCAACACCCTGCTTCCCTGCCGTGACAATGATAAGAAAAAGGCCTGCCGCGCGGCAAGCCAAAATATGTGCGCCAATCTACGGAGTGCTATTCGCCCGACTCAGGCTCAGGCTGAGCCTTGTAGAGGTCAGCAAAAGCATAACCAGTAATCTGTTCCTCCAATGTGTTGAGGTAGATAATACGCGCTAAGTTATGATCCTTATCAAAGACTAGGGAATACTGTTCCAGCTTTTGCTCTTCCTTGTTTACTAGCTTAGTTGCCGTAAACACATTCATGTCGCCCGTTGTCTGCTGGTAAACTAACGAGAAATCTTTGGAATGTAGGGCTGCTGCCAGATTATCTAGGACCTCTGGTAGATCAACATAGAGCTCTGGTAAGTTGTTGGTGGCGTAATCGACAGTCTTCTCGTCCTCCAAATCAGTGAAAGCCCAGGTATCGTCTTTCTTCTCAACGGTATAAGTAAGCCAGGTACTTTCTTCATCGTTGGCAAAAGATCCGTAGCTAAAAGACTTGATTCCAGGCCAATCTTGACGCAAACGAGCAATGCCGCGGTCACCTATTTTGCGCAAAACCCGCGGTGGGGCATCAGCATAGGTGCTGAGATTGAGATTGGGGAAAAGATAGTTCCCCAAAAAGATCAGTAGCACAGCAACCACTAATATCGACGGAATGATTATGTCCCACTGGGGCCCCTTTTTGCCCTCCCGTTCGGCTCGTCGCCGCTCTTGCCTGTTCATCGCCATAACCTCCTAGCAACGCCTTTGGCGTTGCGCGTAATTAAAGTTCTATGCCCGCTTGGGCCTGTATTCCTTGCCGCCAATGATGCTTGATTTCCTTAACTTCACTAACCAAATCGGCAGCATCCTGTATCTTCTGGCTGGCCCCCCGCCCAGTAAGCACCAAGGAGACGTGGGGCTGCCTGGCCTCAATCATAGCTATGACATCGCTTTCGCGAATTAGCCCGTAATCAACCGCTACATTAAGCTCATCCAGGACAACTAGGTCATAGTCGCCACGGCTGGTTGCCTGCCGTACCCGCTCGAAAGCATCCTGCGCCAGGCGGATATCGATTTCCTCTGGATTAGAGGCATCCACAAAAACATCTCGGCCGCATTGCATTACGTCGGCCTGGGGCAAGAAGCGCCGAAAAGCTTCTATTTCGCCCGTCGGCTGACCTTTCATGAACTGCACCACCAAAACACGCTGGTCGTGGCCTAGGGCCCTAAGAGCTAACCCGATTGCGGCTGTCGTCTTACCTTTCCCATCACCAGTGTAGACAAGTACCAAGCCTTTTCTCTGCAAGCTACCACTTCCTTTCTCTTCCGTTATTAGCACTAGAATAGATGCATTGCCACTATACTATGATACGGCAGAGACACCAACTTCTCCTACCTAACTAAAAAAAAAGAGCCTGCTGCAAATAGCTTAGGGCTGTTGCAGCTAAGAAGGGGCTGCGGGTACTTGCTTAGAGCACAGGAGCAGGCTCCAATCGTGCTTACAGC
>CALNBW010000027.1 GCA_937874815.1 uncultured Bacillota bacterium
TCGCGCAGGGAACGCTCAACCAGATCGCGTTGGCGACCGCGGCTGGCAAAGAAGAAACTGGCCCCTGATAAAGCGGCAAAGGGAACTACCGGCAATCCTGGCACCAGGCCTAAACCCAGCAGAACCACCCCAGCGATAGTAAACACATCGGAAGAAGCAAAAAGTTGGCTAACAACGGCCGAGCCCATGTTAGACTCGGTGGCACTGCGAGTCACCAAAATGCCGGTCGCAGTAGAGATCATTAGCGACGGTATTTGGGAAACCAATCCATCGCCTACCGTGAGCAGTGAAAATTCCTTAATTGCCTCTGCTGCCGGCAGGTGCATGCGCAGAGTGCCGATGGCAAAGCCGCCAATCAGGTTCAGGAGGGTGATGATAATACCAGCTATGGCATCTCCCTTAACAAATTTACTGGCACCGTCCATGGCCCCGAAAAAATCTGCCTCCTGCTGAATTTCCCGCCGCCGCTGCCTGGCCTCATCTTCTGTCAATAGACCCGCATTTAAGTCGGCATCAATGCTCATCTGTTTACCGGGCATAGCATCGAGTGTAAATCGCGCTGCTACTTCAGCCACCCGTTCGGCACCTTTAGTAATCACGACAAACTGAATGACAACCAGAATCAAGAATACGACCAAGCCGACGATCATGTCGCCGCCAACCACGAAATTACCAAAGGCCCGGATAATCTCCCCGGCATCACCTTGTAGCAGAATCAGGCGAGTCGACGATACGTTCAAGGCCAGACGAAAAAGCGTCAACAAAAGCAATAGGGAAGGGAAAACAGAAAACTCTAAGGGGCCTTTAGTAAACATGGTTACTAATAGGACTGTCAACGACAGTGTGATATTCAGAGCCAGGAGAATATCTAACAGCCATGCGGGCAATGGAATTACCATCATCAGCACAGCCAAAATTACTGCTATCACAACTGAAATATCAGCCAGTTTCAAAGTGTCATCTCCTTGTCAGCCGAAATTTAACGGCGTCTCTGAGCGCGGAAAACAAAGGCCAGAACCTCGGCCACCGCCTGATAAAACTGAGGCGGTATTTCATCTCCCACATCAACTGCCGCGAACAAAGTCTGGGCTAACGGCTTGTTCTCTACGATAGCTATGCGGTGTTCAGCCGCTATCTCCTTGATCTTAGCCGCCAAATGGCCTTGCCCTTTGGCCAGCACCAAGGGGGCATCGGCTGCATCTGGGTCGTATTTCAGAGCAATGGCCAGATGGGTAGGGTTAACGATGACGACGTCGGCCCGAGGCACATCATGCATCATGCGCCGACGGGCAAGCAAACGTTGTCTTTCGCGCATGCGAGCCCTCACCTGCGGATCTCCCTCCGCCTGACGATACTCCTCCTTAATCTCCTGCTTAGTCATACGCAAACTCTTGTTAAACTCTAACCGCTGATAGGTATAATCCGCAAAACCAAGAGCCAGCAAAAAAGCAATCACCCGGATGCTAGTACTAAAAATGTGCTGCGAAAGAGCAGCCATGGATATCCCCAAATCGGCACCCATATGGTCTAAGGACCAACTGAGGGCAGAGGAGGCTGACTGGTAGATGATTAAGCCCACACCGCCCAGCTTTAACAATGATTTTAACAACTCCACCAACGCTTTTTTACTGAACAAGCGCTTAAAGCCCTCTAAAGGGTTAATCTTTTGCAGCGAAGGGCTTAGAGGAGTAGACGAAAGCAGGAAGCCCACTTGTAGCGTGCTGCTGAGCAGGGCCACCACAAAGACAACGGCGAACAAAGGGAGCACTACTTGTCCGGTCTGGATCGCTACTTGCCACAGCCACTGGCCAGAGGTAGCGATATCCAGGTCCGCATGGGCCAGGTCCTGCCAGATGTTGCTGGCAAAAGTCAGAAAGCCTGCACCAGAGGCTGGCATTACTTGAAATAGGAAGATAACAGCTGCCAGTAGAACCAAAGCGCTACTGAGCTCATTACTGCGGGCAACCTGGCCTTTTTCCCGCGCTTCTTGCCTCCGCTTAGGAGTAGCCGGCTCTGTTTTCTCCCCAGAGAAAAGCTGCAGGTCAAACCGTAAATTGATCATGGTAGCCCTCCACTCGCTAACCAATCAGACAGGTGCAAGAAAACATCTCCCAAGCCCTGTTCTATTAGGTAGACCAAGCCTGGTAAAGCAACCACGAGTACAATTGACAACAACACTACCTTGAGGGGCATGCCCACTATAAATACATTCATCTGGGGCACCGATTTGGCCAAGATACCAAACATGAGGCTGGTAAACAGGGATGCCCCGACTACGGGAAAAGCTATTTGTACCGCCACAGTGAGCATACGAGCACAAGCATTAATAATCATAGTCACATCAGCGGGCAAACTGAGCGTTCCCAAAGGGAGCAGCTGATAGCTCTCTGCCAAAGCCCTCAGCAAGAGCAAATGGCCATTAAGGCTGAGATAAACTAAGATGCAGATCATCGAAAATAGGTTGCCAATCAAAGGTAGTTGGCTATCAGACAAAGGATCTAACACGTTAGCCATATGGAAGCCCATCTCAGTATCGATCAACTGCCCGGCTACTGCCACTGCAAAAAAGAAAAGCTGCACTAGAAACCCCATGCTTATTCCGACAATGGCCTCACGAATAAGGAGCAGAGTCAGGCCCCAAACGGTTGCCGGTATTGCTACTGGCAGCTGTGGCAACGTTGGCCGCAATAGTAAAGCCAACAGCAAGGCAAAGCCAGCTTTAACCATGCTAGGAACGGTTCTTCCTCGAAATAGGGGAGCAGTTAGCAGCAGAGCAGTCACGCGCGTAAAAATAAGGGCCACCAAGTAGACTTGAAAGGAGTCGACAGCTTGTAACACCCGCTCTTACCCGATAGCCAAGGCCAAGTTACCCAGCAATCTGCTA
>CALNBW010000028.1 GCA_937874815.1 uncultured Bacillota bacterium
CTTCCGATCTTGTCGTTACAGGCGAGATATGTGTGTTTGTTCAAGCGCATGCACGATATGTCAATGGCACCCAAGCTGACATGGTCAGTCAAATGAACGTGATATATGGGTGGCCTCAAGGGCATCGCTAGTTGCGCATTGAATCAAACCCTTCTCAAACCGACGCTTGCCAAAGGCATCGGCTGGTTACTGGACAGCTCTATCTTAGCTCAACACATAGCCACGGGTTTGTGATACCCTTTCTTACCCTTTTTTAAGTCAGGTACTTGACAATATAGAAGTAAGGCATTATACCATTATTAGTCAGGTGCTTGACGAAATATATGAGGAATAGCAGCTGTTGTCAGCTGCCGACAAAGGGAGATGTCTATGGAAGAAGAAAAAGAAACTGTCGTAGAGCAGCTAAGGCAGTTGGAGCTACTTATGCGTCATGCATCCTTTTATGAATCCGCACGCAGAGAAACAGGCTATGATCCTCGGCGAGGACAGGGGAGAGTTCTGCTTCTTCTCAAAATGAAACCGGAGCTTACGCAAAAAGAGCTTAGCTATTTGTTGGATATGAGCAGGCAAGCTCTCGCAGAGCTTCTTTCTAAGCTGGAAAAAAACGGCTATATTACGCGAGAGCCGTCTGAAAAGGATAACCGTACGATGGTAGTTAAACTGACAGACCCAGGGTTGAAGGAGGCAGATGTTGTGCTGGGAGATGCGGCAGAGACGACTAAGGTACTCGACTGTCTCAGCGATGAGGAACTAGCGACCTTTAGCGGCTATCTTGGCCGCATCATTGAGGCCTATGAACTGCGATTTCCCCGTGATGACTTTGAAAAACACCAAAAAGTAAGGGAAGAGCTTTTAGCCCGCTATGGTATTGAAGATAGATGCGTTAATAGCTGGCATCATCACGAAGGCCGTCACGAGGGATGTGGCAGGCATCATGGACATCGGTGTAAGTGTAATAATGCTACTGCGCCTGGGATGCCTAATAATGACTGGCATGAGCGGCACATCGAACAGCATGACACAGCTGATAAATGACGCATGCGTCGCACGCGAGTATCCTTGGTTTTTTGGGTTCTGCTGTGGCAGAGATCTTTTCGGCTTGTTGGATACTCATAGCTAGACGAGCGACGGCCTTCCGATGCCTGTTCTGTCCTTGATGTTTTAGCGGAGAGCATTGTATTCGATATGCTTCATTAATGCAGATAAAATCAGACTTCGTGAGAAAAAAATCGGAAGGCCGTCAAAATGCTACAGGCAACTCTGGAACATCCTCAGTATGGCGGTGATGCGTGCGCCCTTAACGTGAGCAAATATGGAATTCATCCAAAGTCTCACGAATGCATAATCTGCCAGAGAGATTGTGGCCTACTGCTTTCTTATGGTAAAAGACCGGGTGGCGGCTGCGAAAAATACGCACGATGCAGAGAGTATTGAAGAAGTGATAGTGCCTGATATAGACGTGAAGAATAAGACCATGAGAATTTCCTAGCATTATAGTGTGATGAAGTAATTGCTTTCTGTTCGGACAGTAGGAAGTTCCTTTTGTAAATCAAATAGTCTCGACTGTTCCTATAAGATTATTAGTTCTTAATGGTTACTCTGTAGACTTTTTTAGTACTGGGTACCGCATGTGATCAACCTATTATCAGAACGATTTTAAGAAAAATTAAAAAAATTTTAGTATGATGGCCTTACGTTTATTATTTTTGTGTCTTTAGTGTGCATAGTTAAACAATTATATCTTGGATTAATTCTTTCAAATTTTAAGAATTATGGATATTAAATAGTGTGTAAATAAATTTTTTTCATTCAAACCCATATAATTTAAAAAAATGAACACTAATTTCAATACAATTATAATAAATATTTTTGTATTAAAAATTCATTTTAAAGAATTTTTTATTTTATTTATTTGACTCTATTAAACGATATGAACGTATTATTTATATGTGTTTTTTTATGTGCGTGGCATCCAAAGAGAGAGGGAAAGTAATGGCTTTTGATTTTAGTGGCAAAACTGCTCTTATTACGGGTGGCTCAGCTGGTATAGGAGCTGAAATCTCAAAAGGCATCGTGGCTGGAGGTGGCCATGTCGTCGTTTGTGCCCGTAATGCAGAAAAGGGGCAGAAATTTGTAAACGAAGTACTTGGAAAGGGCAACTATTTTTATCAGCTCGATATTAGTAAACCGGCAGAGACGCGTGCAACAATTGTGAAAATATTAGATGAAGTACCAAGCATTGATATTTTAATAAACAATGCAGGCAGAATTAGCGCTAAACCTTTTGAAGAGATCGATGACGTTGAGTGGGCTGCAACAATCGATACAAATCTTACAGGTACTTTTACAGTTACTAGTGCCATTTTCCCGTACTTTAAGAAGCGTGGGGGAGGGCGTATCGTAAACGTTTCCTCCGTTGCAGGTAAAATAGGAGGAGGTTTGCTGGGTACAGCTGCATATGCCTCTTCTAAAGCTGGTGTCAATGGCCTGACTAAAGCGGTCGCTAAAGAGGGTGGAAAATATGGTATTTCGTGCAACGCCGTATGCCCCTCCTTTACTATTACCAGCATGACCAGTGAGCTTCAAGATGACCCAATAAAGAACAAAAAAGTCTTATCCATAATCCCGCTCGGTCGTGCCGCAAAAGCCTCTGAGCCAGCCCAGATGGTCCTCTTTTTTGCATCTGATCTTGCTAGCTTTGTTAATGGTGAAGTTGGTGATTGTGATGGCGGCATTGTGATGGACGGTTAATGCAGCTTTTAAGAAATCTTATCTTATCCAAACTGCATTGAAGGGATTGGCTAATGGCTGAAACTGCAGCAATGACTGCCAGTAAAAAGAATAGCTTTTGGGTAAAAGTTGGAAAACTTCCAGGGTCTAATATTCTTGTCCCATTACTTTTAGGTTGTATTATCAACACTGTTTTTCCTCAAGTTTTTGCTCTAGGAAGTTTCACAACTGCAATGACAACTAATGGTACGAGCCCACTTGTCGGTGCTTTTTTACTTGCAATTGGTACTACCATTTCATTTGACAGTGCGCCAAAAGCCGCTATGCGTGGTGCAATTCTGATTGTTATAAAGAACGTTTTCACTATAGTATTGGCACTATTTGTTTTGTATGCATTGGGAAATAACTTCTTTGGTTTATCTGCGATGGTTATTCTTGCGGCATGCACAGGAGCAAATAATGCCATGTATGCAGGTCTTATGGGCGATTACGGAAACGAGATTGAGCGCGGTGCAGTTGCAATAACGACACTAGTTGTTGGCCCGCCTGTTACCATGGTTGTCCTCGGTGCTGCGGGACAGGCTCCT
Organism: uncultured Bacillota bacterium; assembly: GCA_937874815.1. Taxonomy (GTDB): domain Bacteria; phylum Bacillota; class UBA994; order UBA5500; family UBA5500; genus UBA5500. Next base: position 3,318 of record CALNBW010000028.1, read on the forward strand.
ATTGGTTGGAGTTTATTAGGCGCAGTTCTTCCTATTATAGTCGGAATTATATTGGGCAACACATTTCCAACTCTAAAGAAGAAGTTCTCTACTATGCTCCCGGGCTTAATTATCGTTATCTTCTTTGCAATGGGTTCTACCATGACATTAGGCCAACTTGTTGCCGCTGGTTTGCCAGGCATTCTTCTGGGTCTTATCTGTTCGGTCCTTGGGGCAGTCATTAACATCTTCTTTGATCGGCTTACTGGTGGCACTGGCGTTGCGGGTGCTGCAATTTCGAGCTGCGCTGGTGCGAATGTAGCAACTCCAAAAGCTATGGCATCTGTCGACGAGGCACGCTATGGTGGGGATGTTCTTAATGTAGCTACAGCACAAGTGGCTGCTTGTGCGATCGTTACAGCTATTGTCACTCCACTTATTACCTCATGGGCCTACAAACGCTTCGAGGGAAATGACCAGAAAATAGCAGATGAGGTCAAATCTGCTGCATAGCAAAATTTGTTGAATAAACATCTTTTTAAATGTGGACACTTTATATGCACCCTGCTTTATGGCTAAATTTAGGCATAAAGCAGGGTGCTTTTGTATGTATGACAGGCGCCAAAAAAGCAGTGTAGTAATGACATCTAGAGTCACATTATGTAAGTTTTGTTATTAAAGTCCTTATAAATAGCATAAAGTGAATAACGGCACAGGGAAGCAGGCATAGAAGAACTATCCGGAAGTGAAGCGGCCATCATCGCGTGGGTTGTAATACTAAGATACGTCATCCCC
>CALNBW010000029.1 GCA_937874815.1 uncultured Bacillota bacterium
TTTGAAATATCGGAGTTAAGTAGAAATACTACTATGCGCTCCGCGGTGGAAAAGGAGGGTATAGTGCTTTATGACAAGCAAGGATAGGTTTATTCTACAGAAAATCAACGACTATGTTGGCGATGTAAGTCAGTATATAGAAGGATTTTCTTTTGAATCTTTCATGGCAGATAAGAAAACACTCGCCGCGTGCGCTTTTTCCGTCTCTCAGATTGGGGAACTGGCGAATAATCTGAGCACAGGTCTGCAGCGAGAGCACCCTCATATTCCATGGAAGAGCATTAGAGGTATGAGAAATAGGATTGTCCATGATTATGAGAACATCGACTTTGCAGTGCTTTGGGGCACGATTACTGACAGTTTGCCGGAGCTATCTAGACAGATACGGGAGATCCTGACTAATAACGTTTGACGTTAACAAGGCAAAGGACGGCACAAATCGCCGTCCTTTATAGGTAGTGGGCGAAAAAAAGGATAATCAAAACGGCACTGGCACTAGGATCCTCAGTGCTTGAATGTGGCGTAGGGGCGCATTGCATGCGCCCTAAGAATGCCGTCAGACGCACTTGAGCGCTAGACGGCATTCCCCTATCCGTCAAATTCCTGTTCGTTTTCCTCAACTACAATTTTCCCGAAGGGATTGAGAGCCAGTTCACCGTCGATTATTTGGCCAAAGATACATTCCCTGTCATGTGTGCAAATGGTGACGAAGTAAGCGCCTGGAGAGGAATAATCGTAATTGGCAAGGCGCAGAGATTTCCGGAGCGTGCGATTTCCCTGGAATTGCATTGGCTGTCCCCCTGGGGGGCGATTGCAAATCGCCCCTACAAATACTCCAACGGTGTTACCGGGGCGATTGCATATCGCCCCTACAAATACTCCACCTATTTGAATATCTCTATTGGGTGGAAATTACCACTTCGTCGAGGGTGACGTAAGGGTAGGTGCTGCTACCGTCTTCTTTTGTTTCAGAACTGGTGGCAATCAGGTGGTCCTTGAAGTGCTTAAAGGCGTTAATAGAGAACATACAGTCCTTCACGCGCCCCACCACTTCCCCATTTTCGATCAACAGGCCGAGGGAGATAGTGCCGCTGACGTTGCCACTGTAGGGGTTGCCGGCCCAGGCCCCCATAGAATCGAAGATGATCAGGCCGCGATCGATACTCTTGCGCGTGTCGGCAACACTGGCTGTGCCAGGGCTCAGAATTACATGATGCGGCTCTGGCCCTGTCAGGGTACCATTGCCAGTCGAAGCTCGCCCCAAGGCCTCCCCGCTTTGCAAGTCGAGGATTTCCTGCTTAAGAACACCCTGTTCAATCAGCACATTACGGCGTGTAGGCGTCCCTTCACGGTCAAAGGGGATGCTAGACGCGCAAAATGGCAAAGTACCGTCATCGATAATAGTAATGCGTTCGTCCAGCAGCTGCGCCCCCCGCTTCCCTTTCCAGGGGGATATGTCGCGCATTATGGCCTTGCCGTTGAGGGAGGCCAGGAATGGTTCTAGTAAGTAGCCGACTTGCGCTGGAGCGAAGATAACCGGGTATACACCCGCTTGGAAAGGCACGATCGTCTTGGCCCGCTCGAAACGATGAATTACATCTTGTTTGAGCGCAGCATAGTTATCCCGCAGGCTGGCCCCGGTAACCCATTCGCCCAGCCATAGCATGTCATCGCCCTGCACTAACTGCCCGCTTAGATAATAGGACCACCCCGTCTTGCGGTATGCTCCCGAAAAACCCGCAGTATTGGCCAGCGAAACTGTCTCTGCTTCCCGCGTCACACCAGCCATAACCTGAATGCGGCTATCGTAGTTGACCAATGCGGAAACCAGATCTTCCGCCAGATCTACCATGGTATTTAGCTCTACTTGTGTCACTGCCTCATCAACCAGCTCTATTTCGGCGTAGTCAGCTGGCCCTGGGAATTCGTGCTTGACTTCAGTGCCGAACTTAACAATGGCCAAGGCATTCTTCAGCAAGGTTTGCTCATCATCAGGTTTGGAGCTAGAGGCTATCGCCATTTTACCGTCTTGAATGACACGCAAGGTAGCATTGAAAGATTGGTTATTCTTTATGTCTTCAAACTGGCTGTCGGTATAGGTGACGCTCAGGGATGAGCTTTTGCTGGTCAATAGTTCGCCTTGCACTCCTGCAGGCAGAGATTGCAAAAGAGAAGTCATCACTTTGCACCTCCAATGATTACATTCTGAATGCGGATATGCGGACTAACGGCACCCGTTGCTAGCGGGCTCTGTTGTCCCTTGCCACACCCGCCGGCGCTGTCATCCGCCTGGGGATCGTTGCCAATCATATCTATGTTAGCGAGCGTTGTAAACACGTTGCCCATCAGCTTTACGTCCTTCACGAGTTCGGCCAGCTTGCCGTCGCGAATCATGTAGCCATGACTGGCCACGAAGGTGAACATTTCGCCATTTGTTTCGCCCCCGAGACCGCCGACAGCATATACGCCCAACTTGATGTCTTTGATCATCTCTGCAAAGGTGCTAGTGCCGGCACCAATGCAGGTGCTGCGCATACGGCAGATGGGCGGAAACTGATAAGTAATGGCGCGCGCACTGCCAGTCGGTTTCTCACCCATGATGGCAGCCGATTCGCGGGAGTGCAGGCGGCCCACCAGGACTCCATCCTTGATCAAGTAGGTGCGCTCCGAGGCTACGCCCTCATCGTCGTAAACCAGGTGGCCCCGCCCCTGGGCATACTCGCCAGTATCATAGATGGTTAAGATATCTCGCCCTAAGCGTCGGCCGAGGGTCATCGTCTTGGCTAGCTCCGGGTTGCGGTGTATATCGTCGCCTTCGCTGAGATGCCCGAATGCTTCGTGCACAAACAAGCCTGCCATGGCAGGATCGCAGATTGTAGTATAGACGCCAGCTTGCATTTGGGGGGCATCGAGCGAATCGACGGCTAGCTGGCAGGCCTCTTTCAGATTCTCATCGATGCCGAGGATGCAGTCAAAGCCATTGGAGCTGCCGCGACCAACATATTGTTGCGTCGTAATCTCATCGCGCCTGGCGGTGGCACCAAAGTTTGCCCCAATATCTAGCTTCTCTTGTTTAATATAGGTGCCTTCGCTGTTAGCGAAATAGAGGTCGGTTACTTTCTCTATGTATACAATGTGAACCGCTGTAATAGCTGGGTCATAGCCCAAAATGAGATCATTATAGTGGGTAAGGATGCGTACTTTCTCATCTAGGCTTACTGCCCGTGGGTCTAGTGTGTAAACAGGCTGCACCTCTTCGTCAATAATGGGCACAGGAGCAAGTTTGCTCCCTTCCTGTTTTTTGCTGCCGGCAAATCGAGCTTGCTCACAAGCCGCCAGCAATGACTCTTTTAAGTCTGTCAAATCGGTAAACGAGGAAAAGCCCCACCCTCCCTGGCTCAGGGCCCGCACGTTACCACCGTAGAGGACATCCTTGTTGATTCGGTCTAGTCCTTTGCCTTGAAATCGGATACTAAGGACTTGGCTGTCTTCAAAACGAATTTCGCAGTAGTCAACCAGGTCTGACGCTAGTTGCAGCGTCTCCTGCAGCAGCTGCTTCATTTAACTCCTCCCTTTCCTACAAGTTACCCTAGTCAGCTAAATTCTGCATGAGGCTACAGGGCTCCTGCTATAAATGCAGAGAAAATTTAACTAACTAAGAACTCTACCTGCCTGTTTTTGGCCCAGTCTGTAAACGTAAGCCAAGGCTGCTGCACCGAGGGCGCGAGCAAAGGCGGTACTAATTAAGGCCCAATGAATGCCCACCGTGCTAGACAACAGAATGCCAGCATAAGGGGCAATAACGGCGGTAGCGTTAGTGGCCGTGTTGTGATAGGCGATATATTGGGTGCGGGACTCTTCTGGCGACAGTTCAAGCAGCGTGTTGAGCAGGAGTAGCGTCGTGCCAGCTACAGAGACTCCTATGAGGAAATTCAGCGCCGCCAGCATCCAAAGCTCGGTACAGGCCACATACAGCAACGGGGTGAGCGCCATGCCAAGGGTAGCCACGGCCAACATGCGTTGATTGCTATAGCGGTCGGCAAGCCTAGCCCATACTGGATAAGCCAACACTGAGCTTATTGATGAACAAACGCCAAAAATGCTTACCCAGGTTGTATTAGCATGCAACACCTGCACCTGATATTTGGTGTAGAGGGGCCACCCCATCTGCCAACCAATATGAAACAGCAGTGAGGCACCAGCGAACATCCAATAACCTTTATTGGTCCGTAAACTAGCCGAGATAGTGGGCCAGCTAAAAGCAAACTTGCTGGTCACCGCGGGCTTGTCATTAGTAGCCACCGCCTCCGGCTCAATTGTCTTATTGAAGGCAGCTACTTCAAGCAGTGCCAGGATAAAGCCGACAAAAAACATTACCTGAAAGCCTATTGGAAAGGCGAGTTTGTCCATGATCCAACCAGCTATCAAGGAGGCAAATATACCACAGAGACTCATCAGCTGGTTGCGCCGAGCAAAAGCCTTACCCCTCTGGGCGGCAGGAATAACTCTGCCCATGAAGGATTGCCAGGCAATTAGGGCTAACGATCCAGGCACATTGGCCAGAGCAATCATTGCCACAAAGACAATTGGCTGATGGTCAGGGTTACGCACTAAGAAAGGTAGTAACGCTAGCGCTAGGAAGACAATGCGATTGCATAGCATCAGTGTTGACACCAAACGTTTCTGCTGTGGGTGCCGATCCACATGACGCGCGCCTGGGATCATTGTTAACAGACTGACTAGGGCTGGCCATGATGAAAGCGCCGCAATCAAACTGTCGGACGCACCCAGTTTGATTGCAAAAATACCAGTAAAAGGGGCTAGCATGTTCTGCGACAAGGTGTTAAGAATGCCGTTAATATTGTTCCAACGAATATTGTGTGCTAGTTTTTTCTGCTCTTGGCTTGGCATGATCTCACTCCCATCTTCATCATGCCAATTATACTATATTAACCTCTCGCTTCTCTAATAGTTACAGGCGAGCCTCGACAAATTGTCCGGAGGCTCGCCTGTAACTATTCTTCAGTTCTCCTCCCATGATAGCGAAAATCTTCTCTGTCACTTCTACTGACAATCATATAGTGTTTAGTCAACGTATGCTTCTTCACTACATACTTTATGATTAGGGGTTCGTCAAATCCGCCTATCAAAACGGCGCGGAGCCATACGGTATCTCCTTTGTCTTTAAGCACTTCAACCTCGCTCACGTTAAGGGAGATTGGCGGCACATCGTAGGCGGCGACATAAAGACTACCGCCCCGTTCATAGATAGGCAGATTGCGCAGCATGTTGTTGGCTAGCCTCGGCCCCCACCAACGCCGAAAGTAGTTATAGATACGACGGCGGCTCTGCCAGCGAATGGGCAAGCGTAGCAAAGGGGCCCCATCAGGGCTATAAAAGCTACTACGCTTGCCGGAATCAAACACCCGTAACCAGGCTCGTTCAGCATCACTGATAAAATCTTTCCACATATAACCCCCTCCCCCATTATGTTATGCAGCTCGGGGGTTCCTAGTTCAGTTAAGTGAGCAGTTCGTGTTTTTGTTACCAGCAATTTTCGACACGAATTTACTTTTTTTTAACCACTTTGGCCATAAAGGGTGGTATCATAAATGAGAAAGAAGGTGAGTTAAATGGGCAAGTATCAAAAGTTAATTGTTGCAGTTGTGGTTGTAGGAATCCTAATAGGCGCTGTCACGCACATGCTCAAGCTACAATCTACAGTAATGGCCCTAAAAGCAGAAAACGAACAATTGGTCGACGAAAATGCAGTATTGAGTATCGATCTTGAACTGGCAAGGCAAGAGGCACAACTAGGAACCAAACCGCCTGCTACTCCTCAACAACCCAAGTTTGCCTATTTGACTTTTGATGATGGCCCTAGTGCCAACACAGAGAAGATCTTGGATATTCTAAAACAACATGATGTGAAAGCTACTTTCTTCGTAATCGGCTCTGAGACGGAATACAGCAAACACACCTACCAGCGTATTGTAGAGGAGGGCCATGCCATTGGCCTACATGGCTACGACCATGTCTACGCCAATATCTATCAATCGGAAGATGCATTTATGGATAGCATGTATAAGTTGCGTGATTTGGTGGAAGCAAACACCGGCGTAAAGCCAGATATTATGCGCTTTCCAGGTGGCTCCAACACGACTTTTTCGACTAAATACGGTGGTCAAGGATTGGCTGCCAAATTAGCAGCACGTATTCATGACGAAGGTATGCAGTATTTTGACTGGAATGTCAGCTCCCAAGATGCCACCAGACCTTTGGTGGATACCCAGGTAATCATCGACTCTACTTTACGTGGGGCGCAGGGACGTAATCAAGCGATCGTGCTGCTCCATGACGCACCTGCTAAGAAGACGACAGTGGAGGCTTTACCCGCCATTATTGAAGGTCTAAAATCCCAAGGGTACACGTTTGAAGTGTTGAAGCGCGATACCCCACCCGCCCACTTCCGTCTCCCATAGCGAAATAATTCCTACCCCTCTTTCCCACGAAAGAGGGGTTTTTGTTTGGGCAATAAGCCCAGTTGGATTATAATGAGGAATAACGCTAGGCTCATGGCGTTAGCTAATCATATTTGCTAGGAGTGAGTAGTGTGCTACTTCCGGTGTTGGCGAGCGGGTTGGTGGGCGGCATCATTGGCTATAGTACCAACTGGCTAGCCATCAAAATGCTTTTTCGGCCCCTAACTGAAAAATACATTGGCCCATGGCGGGTACCGTTTACCCCTGGGTTAATGCCTAAAAAAAGAGCCGCCCTGGCCAAGAGCCTCGGCATCACTGTTGCGGACTACTTAGTTACAACGGACACGCTTGTGGCAGCCCTTGAACACCCCGATTTTACCCAGAGCCTGGAGCGCTTCTTGGATGATTTTTGGACCAAGTTGGCAGGCAATGAGCAGCCATTACAGGAATTGCTGCAGGTAGCTGGACTAGAGAGCCGAGTTGCGGCTTTGCCCGAGCATTTGGCAGAGCAGCTTTTGCTTCTGCTCAACGACGACGTTTGGCTAAACAAGTTCATAACAGAACTAAAGCTGATACTTTTGCAGGAAAACGGCGAGCAGCTCGTGGGGCAGCCGGAGCAGGATTCGCTCGGAGATTACCTGGATGCAGCAGTAGCCGCAGTTCTCACAAATGAACAGGTACAAATTCGCTTCTTTGCTTGGCTGCAGCAACTGATTGATAATTTCAGGGCTGATGAAACGGCCCTACTCGGGGATGTCTTACCTTTAGTGGTGCAAGAGCAGGTACACAACGCAATCCTGACTCTTGCTCCTGGTGGGTTTGATTGGCTACATAGAAAACTACAAACTCCCTCCAGCCGGGTGTTTATTCAGTCTCTTATACAACAATTCCTGGCTGGTAGTACTATGCTAAAACTGGTTGCCGCCTTTGCTGATACTGGCAAGCTGGCCGATTCCCTCATTCAAGCCCTAGATAAAGAAGAGGTGCGCACCCAGATTACTTACATGCTACTTAGAAGCTGGGAGCGTTTTCTGGCTCAACCCGTTTCCCAGCTAGCAGCCAAAGTAAATCTTACACAAATGGCTCAGCACAGCAGGCGCTTTGTTGCTTTGGCGCTACAGCCAAGTAGCATCGCCAACTTCAAAGACATTCTGTGGCAAAGCATCAAGCCGGAAGCAGGACAGCTGGCTGGGGATCCAGAGCTAACACAGCAATTAGAGGGTCTAGGGCAGCAGGCCCTCAAGCTAGTCTTGCAAGCCCCCGCCACTCGGCAAGCGGTCTCATCGCTACTAGATTCGTTACTGACGCGCTTGCTACAGGCAACGCCAGCGTCGCTACTCGGTAACTGTCAAGCCTTCTCCCCTGCTGCTTTGGCACCGCGGCTGCAGGCATGGCTGTTGCAGGCCACTGCCAGCTATGGACCCGAGCTATTGACGGCACTGCACTTACCTGAAGTTGTGGAAGCCCAAGTTAACGCCCTAGACATGATGCAGGTTGAAGACATTCTGCTGCAGGTGATGCGTGAGCAGTTATCGGCTATTACTAACCTTGGATTTTTGCTAGGGGCGTTAATTGGGATGATTATGCCGTTTATCAATGGATTATTGGGATAATGTGAGGCCCGCAATGATTGGATCATTGCGGGCCGGGCGAGATAGAGGTGCCGCCAAGGCGAGAGGCACTATTATGGCTGTGTTTTTATGATTACTGTGGCTGATGGTTGATCCCAGTGTACGAAAGCCCCCAAGAGCTCACTCACGTAGCGCACTGGCACCATGGTGCGGTTTCCCTGTATTACTGGGGCCGTGTCCATGGCAATAGCCTGGCCATTAACACGCACCGTCTTCTGCCCTACGGTGAGCACGATGACGCTATCGCCCTTGCGCAGCGTCACACTGCGCTCCTTCTCGTTCCAATGCACCTGGGCCCCTAAAGCTTGTGCAATAGCGCGGTAGGGCACCATAGTGCGGTTATTCTTATCGATATAAGGCGGCGCATCGCTGAAAATAGGTGTATTGTCGACCTGCAGATTGGGCCCCTTACCACCATGGTAACCATAGATAAGATAGGGTTGTCGGTCTTTCTTGAACTTAGCTAGTTCGGCCGCATAGCGTGCTTCAATTTGCTGCGGCGTTAGCTTCTGCTCCAGCCACTCGCCCATTCGGTTGCCACCCATAATCTTAGCGAACATGCTTAAGGAATTATAGGTATTCCCGCTCTTAGGTATCGGGAAATCAATCAGCTGTTTGCCATAAGCTAGGGCATGTAAGTTTACGCGCACAGGATTGAAGGCATGAAAATCGGTAATTTGCAGACGCACGCCACCTTGGGAGCCTTGCATTTCGGGCACAAACACTACGCCGGGCAACTTACTACTGTTAAGCAGATTGGCAAACTTGACGCTGTCGATGCCAGCACCGCCAATCCAACGGAAATAGTCGGCCTGGCGGATGCCAGTGCCATCGCCTAACCCAGTAGCGTTGTAGCCAAAGGCTGATTCCACATAGGGGATCATGGGCGAGGTTGGTACCCAGGTAAGGCCCGTGTCTTGCCAGATCATATCGCGCGTATAGCCCTCCATCGGCACTACCTGTAAGTTCGCACCGATTTTGCGATTGAAAAAGCGCGCTAATTCGCCAACCGTCATGCCATGGGCAATTGGCAGGTTGTCGATACCCACGAAACCAATCGTGAAGTCTTCTAACACTGGCCCCTCACAGATCTCACCACCGACTGGATTGGGCCTGTCCAAAATGATCACCGGGATATTGTGCTCTTTTGCAGCTTCCATCACGTAATACATGGTGGAGATATACGTATACGAGCGGGCACCAATGTCTTGAATATCGAATAGGATTACGTCGATGCCTTGCAGCATGGTAGCCGTTGGCCGCCGCGTAGCGCCGTAGAGGCTATATACTGGGATGTTAAGAATCGGGTCGATATAGGACTCGACATAAGCACCGGCCGCTGCCTTGCCGTCGACGCCATGTTCTGGTCCGTACAAGGCTACCAAGTTGGCTCGCTCATATAGAAGATCAATCGTCTTCTCACCTTTGCTATTTACGCCAGTAGGGTTAGTAACTAGTCCAACTCGCTTGCCCTCAATCAAGTGCAAATAGCGCTCGAAAAGGACTTCATTGCCCAGCTTAAAAGCTGGTTTTTCGAGGGCAACCACCGCAGGGGGAGCTGCAGCTGGCAGTAAAAGTGCAATAATAGTAAGGGCGAAAATTACTTTGCGCATCTCATCTCTCCTTTTATGATCTATACTCTGCTGCCTTTAAGACGCATCCGTATTTGCTTTTGTTGCAGCGTTTACCCCCCTCCTTTCCCATTGCTAGCCGTATTCCTGTAGTATCCTGCAGGTGAAGCACACTAGTTATATTCGCGAGCGTAACCGGGAGTCCTGCAATTAACTTAGTAGACAAATAATGGGTGAGCACCAAAGAAAAGACAAGCCCTGGGTTTGGCTTGTCTTTTATGAACTATTCTATTGTTTTGCTAGATCTATCTATTGAGCAACTAATGCTTCTGCTGGAGCGTTGCGGAGTTTTTCTTTTGCACTTTCTAGTTGCTCCTGTTGGCGATCTAAGGTGCTTCGGAGATCTTCAAGCTTACGGCGGTTACGAACTAAACGACGAACATAATACACACGTAAGTCCTGGTACTCTGGTTTGCTGCTGTCCTCGAGTAGTGCTAGCTTCAACTGGTCATCTGCTAACATGTCGCCAGTGCTAATAATCTGCTCCATTAGATCTGCTACGGCACGGCTCATTTCATCGACCACCAGTTCTAGCTCCTGTCGGTTTCTGGCCATTGTTCTACCTCCTTCCCTCCTCAGATTAAGTATGAAGCTATGTTGTTTAGCATAGGTGTCAAAGGTGGCTAAAGTCTCTGTAGGCCTTGGCTGCTTTTAGCGCATAATTATCCAGCCGAATTATGTCGAAACTTGTAGCTCTGTGGCGCAACAGCAAGCTATACTGCGGGGTTTGAGAAACAAATAGCGTATGGCAAGCGCCTGCTTTTAAGCCTGCTGTTCTTGTCTCCTCTATCATAGCATACTAATTCATCCTATGCTGTGCAAAATGAACTTATTAAGATAACTTAATAGTCTTGTGTCAAGTTAATCGTTTCCAACGTCTTTTGTAGCTGCTAGCATTGCCCTTACCCGTTTGCTATCAACTACTGCTAATTCATATTCGGACTGTTGCCAGGCACCCATATAGAGGTTAGGGCGCTTCCACTGCATGGGGCTGGGTATCATCTGCCTACCTGAGGAATGAAATTGCTCAGCTTTAGTTACCTGTAGCAACTCTTTGATATTTGATTCGTGCACACCACCGCCGGGCATGATCACAATGCGCCCTGCTGCCTGGCGGACTAGGTTGGCTATCAGGTCCTTACCCGCGTAGGCGCTTTGTTGTTGCCCTGATGTGAGCAGATAATCACAACCTAGAGCAATAATAGCTTCTAGAGTTTGCTCGGGCTCTCTGGCTAAGTCAAAGGCCCGATGCCAGGTAACGTGCATCGGGCGGGCAGCAGCAATGAGGCGACGAGCCGCGTCGGTGTCCACATAGCCATCAGCACGTAAAACACCTATGACCACACCGTCAGCGCCCAACTCTTTAGCTGCACGAATATCTTCTAACATAACATCGAGTTCTGCATCAGAATAACAGAAGTCTCCCCCTCTAGGGCGAATGAGTACGTGCAGGTCAATAGTGACTGCCTGTCGCACCTGCTTGATCATGCCATAGCTGGGCGTTGTCCCACCTACGAGTAGATTATCGCAAAGTTCAACCCGGCTCGCCCCTCCCGCCTGCGCCGCTAAAGCCGAATGTACTGAGTCAATACAAATTTCTAGGCGAATGTTATTTTGCATAAAATCCCCCTTCTCTAATCGAGACTGCTGGCTATTGGCATGCACCTAGCCTAGCAGGTATTGCATTCTTCATCTAAGACCACAATATCGGCCTCCATCCCCTCCACTAGGTACCCAATATAGTCCTGTAACCCGAGTAGTCGGGCGGGGTTACGAGTAGCTAGAGCAATAGCTTCTGCCACTCGGCAGCCGGTAGCTCGTTGGAAATTGAACACAGCCTTGTTAAGCGTTAATATACTGCCCGCTAAAGTGCCATCGGGCAGACGAGCTGCTCCCTCCTTAACCCGCACCATTTGCCCACCAAGCTCATATTCGTCCTCCCCTAAACCAGCCGCGCGCATGGAGTCACTTACTAAAATCAAGCGTTCTGGGCCGTGGGTTTTGAGCAGCAATTGGTACAAGCCGGGATGCACGTGCAGGTTGTCGGCGATCAGTTCGGCACTTAGCCCGTTTGCCAACACCGCACCCACCACCCCAGGCTGCCGGTGATGCAGAGGAGACATGGCGTTAAACAGATGGGTAGCGTGGCGCACTCCTTGCTTGATTGCTAATTGCACCTCTTCGAAGCTAGCTCCGCTGTGGCCGATTGCCGGTACTACCTGGGGATAGGCCGCCAGTTTGCTTAGCAGGGCAGCGCTACCTGTTAACTCTGGTGCCAACGTAATAATGCGAATGACATCTATGTAATTAGCTAGCAAATCAAAATCAGGGAGGGCGAGATGCTCTGCCGCGTGCGCCCCCTTGAAACTGGGGTTTAAGAATGGCCCCTCCAGATTTACCCCCAGCACCCGTGCTCCAGCTGCTAACGAACTCACTTCCTGCAAAAGAGCGGCGCCATCCCGATGGGGACATTCCTCTGCTTTAAGGGAGGTCTGGCAGTTATGGTCTAGCCTGGACTTAGGACAAGAGGCTACCTCAAGCTCATTCACTAGCAGAGGTATGTCCCCTGACCTCAAATTGTCCAACACCCGCTCGATCTCGACCCGTTTTGCCGTCATCGTCGTCGGTAAAAACGAAGTAACGCCATGCTGCGCTAGACAGCGGGCCATAGCTGCTAGGCTTTGCTGGGAAGCATCCATCGCATCGTAACCACCACAACCATGTACATGAATATCAATTAGTCCAGGCACAACCAACAGACCCTGGGCATCTATAACTTCGTTAACTGGCCAACGGGTAACAGCAGCCGCGGGGCACACGGCCTGAATTTGCTCGTCGAAGATCAGGGCATGGTTCGTTAGGGCTTGTCCTTGACTAACTACCGTGGCATTAGTGATCGCTTTCATTGGCACCTTCCCGTCACAGCTTTAGGGCCAAATAGGCAGCACCCAAAAGTCCTGCGTCGTTACCAGTAGTAGCTGGTAACAGGGTAATTCCCCCTCCGTGCACGCACTGCTCATGCAAAGCTTGCTGCACTCCTGGCCACCAATGCTGGCGCAGGTGGACTAACCCACCGCCCACAATAAATCCGGCGGGATCAAAAACATTTGTGAGGCTGGTCAAGAGTGACGCCAGATCGAAACAGAACTTATGAACAACCACCCTAGCTGGTTCTTGGCCAGAGGTAGCCGCTGCAAAAATCTCACGGCACCCCAGCTGCTCGTGGGCCAGGGCTAGATAATTAGCTTCCAACGAGCGCCCAGACAGGTACTGCTCCACGCAGCCGCGTTGCCCACAGGCGCACAACTTGCCTCCGGGATAGAGGATAGCGTGGCCAACTTCTCCCGCGCGGTAGCTCGCCCCGCTCCACAGACCTTTGCGGTGATCATAGATGGCGCCACCTACACCTGTTCCTAGGGTAATCATGAAAAAGCTATCGAGATTCTGCCCTGCTCCTACCCAGGCCTCGCCGACGGCAGCTACGTTGGCATCATTCTCAACGATTATTGGCACATTCAATGAATCTTGCAGCTCGTCTTTGATATTGGTGCCGCTCCAGCCCGGCAAGTTAGTTGCCAAAAGCACTTTTCCGGCAGCACTGTTGACAAAGCCAGGCGTGCCGATGCCGATGGCTTTAATCTTTATGTCTCGCCCTAGCTCCATAATCGCATCTGCCAGCTGCTGGATGATCGCAGCGCGACCATCCTTGCTGGTCGGTAATGTAAGGCGACGCAAGATGCGTGCCTCCGGATCGACCAAGGCTGCCTTGAGATTCGTTCCTCCTAGGTCGATGCTTATCACTCGTTCCATTGAATCTACCCCTTCCGATAAAGGTCGTTAGCCCTACTCCTCCCCTTTTTTCTGCAAAAGAACTAACCCATACCGTTGGGACATTCCTCTGCCCCAAGCGCGATATGATAGTTGTAACTTAGCCGCAACTTAGGATAAGAGGCGGTTCTTTGGCCATTCGTAGCAGAGGTATGTCCCCTAACCTTAACCAATTGTACCTCAATGGGGAAACGGAAAAAAGAGAGGTCGTTCGCAAGGAACGACCTCAACTAACCTTTCTCTACTTCAAGATGCGGCGAGCGCCAGCATATCTTGAGCTAAGATACTTGTAAGTTGTGAAGTTATGCACAGTTACACCTGTGCGCGGCCAAGCATGGACAATGCGATTGTTGCCGGCATAGATGCCGACGTGGGAAATACCAGCTTTGTAAGTGTTACGGAAGAAAATTAGGTCACCGTAACGCCATTGCCCTTTTGCTACTGCTGTGCCCGCCCGTGATTGGCTAGCCGCCGTGCGCGGAATGTAGTAACCGTGTAGGCGGTAAACGTAGCGCGTAAAGCCAGAGCAGTCGAAGGATTTTGGGCCGTTAGCCCCAAAAACATAGGGCCGCCCTATATACTTGCGAGCGGTCGTGACGACTGAATAACGGTTGGAAAAGCGAGTGGCTGCTTCGGCCTGGTCCGTCAGTAGGTTAAAAGGTGCAAAGGTAATTACTACTGCTGCCAGCAGTAGTGAGGCCAACACTTTTGGGCCTCGTTTGGTCTTGAACAACATGTTTCCCCCTTTCTGAACTGCGCAGAAAAGGTGGCACAAACTCTCTACTCTTTACTCTCTATGTCTGTTTCTTTTTTCTATGTACCAAGTGATTCAGCCCCATTATAGCCTATTGTCCTAAAAAATGCAGTGGGATCTTTTGGTTAGTAGATACTAAGCTGATCATGTGTGTACGCTTTGCGCAGCAGCTCGCTGGGGATAAAGGCATCATATTTGTGTAGACGCGGCGCTTCTTGTGGCCCCAATAATTGTGCCCCAGAATGGATTTTGCCCTTAAACTGTGAAAGATCCTGCTCAAAACCGCTGACGCTGACCCCTTCGGTTTGCACCATAAGGTAATAGGGAGCAGACCCACTCACGCTACGAACGCCTAGATTCCCGCCGTAAAACCGCAAGATGCGTTCCAGAGTGCGAAAGGCGCGGCTACCATGCCAGGGCAATAGGCAAAAAACCCCCTGGTCCCAAGGAATGACTTGCCGCCGATCGAGCTGTTGGGTCTTCGCCCAAGCACGCGCCGCTTGCAGGCGCGCCAACGCCCCCGGTTGCAGATAGCGGTACTCAGTTTCGTCAGTAAGCAGAACCTTCCGCATCTGCTCCAGCACTCGCTCATGGACGCAAGCGCTAGTTCCGGACCAAGCAATAGCAGCCCGCCCCGGAGCCGCTTGCACCGACACTTGTCGACGCTGGCTATCCACTTCGCGCACTTCCCAGGAGGCTCCAGCTAGGGCAATTAGCTCTCCTATTACCGGCTCCTGATTGATACTACCGATCTCTCGCGAGCCATCGTGCACCGTATATTCATCCGTATCTTGGAAAACAGCAAAAAAGCGCCAGTTGCGGGCTACCTTCTCGCCTGCTAGTCCCACAATGAGAGCCCCGGTTTCTAGGCGCTCCAGGTGGTCTATTGCCAGCAGATGGTTGAGCAGCAGGCGGTAATCATCGCTAGTAATGTACTTAAAGGGTGGCAAGGAAAGCACTTGTT
>CALNBW010000030.1 GCA_937874815.1 uncultured Bacillota bacterium
CTTCCTGCGCCGTCAGCTTTTCAGCCGGTAGCCAACCGCCCGCAGGAAATCCGTTCATGTCCTGCCGCGTAACTGCTTGTTGGATGCCCACTAGTGGATTGCATGTTTCCACTGGGCAATCGGAACCGCCAGCTGTGGGAATGCCTAACTCACGCATTGTGCGCCAAGCATATGTAGTCTGCATGCGCTCAACTCCAATACGACGTTCCACAATGTGTAAGTCGGTTCCCACAAAACCGGGCTGAATATCACAGACAACACCTAAATCGAGGCAGCGTTGTAGTATCTCAGGTGTGGTCAGCTGAGCATGAATGATACGCGGGCGAGCATCAGGTCGGGGGTTTTCAGCCAAAGCACTTGCGAACGCATTTAACAGCATGTCCATAGCCCGATCACCAATAGCATGGCCTGACATCTGTAAGCCCAGCGCGTGAGCTCGGCTTAGAACTTGAGTGATAGTTTTCTGGCTCAGAACTTCTACACCACAAGTCGAGGGGTCATCAGCATAAGGCTCATTGAGAACTGCTGTGCGCCCGCCTAATGAACCATCGGTCATCACCTTTACTGGACCATACTCAACGGTATGAGGCGGGAACTCAAAGCTTTGGCTGACACGCACAAACTCGTCGACTTGCTCAGGAGTATATAGACGCGCCTGGAGCGACACCCGTACCGGCAAACGATCTTCTTGCACCAGTTCATAGTACGCCTGCAACATTTCTGCAAAATGACCAGCTAGGTCATCGCTATGCACACTAGTAAGACCAAGGCTAGCCGCATGCGCTGCACCTAAAGCGAGCATCCGCTTATGATCAGCCAAGGATGGTCTAGGCGCTAATCGCCGCACTAAGCCGATGGCACTTTCCCGCAGAATTCCAGTTGGCACGCCATCAGCATCGAGGTCAATTTGGCCGCCTGCAGGCTGTTCAGGGTTAGGACCAACGCCGGCTAGCTCTAAGGCTCGACTATTAGCAACAGCGATATGGCCACAAGTTCTGGAGAATAGAATGGGGATATCTGTTGCAATCAGATTCAGGTCAGCACGCGTTGGCATAGCTCCATCGTGAAACTTATCATGGTTCCAGCCCCAGCCAACAATCGAAGTCAAGTCTGGATGTTCTGCTAGAAACTCTTGCCCCAAGCGCGTTACATCCTGTTGGCTGCGTGCGGAGCTCAGGTCGACCGTCTCCATAGCAGCACCCAAATGGGAAAGGTGCAGATGGCTATCAGCCAAACCCGGCACTACCGTTTTCCCTGCCAGGTCAATCAACTCTGTGTCTGCGCTTTGCATTGCTAAGATATCCTCGTCTGGCCCCACTGCTATAAACCGTCCTTGAGCGATAGCTATAGCTTGGGCGCGAGGTTGGTCCGCAGCGAGAGTGAGCACATTACCATTGAACAAAATCTTGTCCACTTGCATGCCGTATCTTCCTCCCAATCTCTCTAGATTATCCGTAAGCACTGCCCGCCTGGGCATAGCTGCGCTTAACTCAGCATAGCACAAACCGGATAACACGGATATAACATAATCATTGAAGCAGCCCCGCAAAGCTAAAGCCAAGGTCGCTGGCCCTGCGTAAAGCGCATTGGGGCCTCAAATAAAGGATGCTTTTGAGGAAAGGGGACACACCTCTGCGGAGGAATGTCCCCAACGAATGACG
>CALNBW010000031.1 GCA_937874815.1 uncultured Bacillota bacterium
GGAGCGGCAAAAGTGAGTTTCCCCGCCTGCCACAAATTGAGGCGCGGCCAAGGTGTTGCACAGCGCTCAGGATAGGTCAATGCTAATTGTATAGGTAGACGCATGTCTGGCAATGAAAGTTGAGCTAGGAGAGAACCGTCAACTAATTCTACCAGAGAATGCACGATACTTTCAGGATGAATTACCACTTCAATATTCTCATAAGGCGTGCCGAATAGCCAATGAGCCTCTAATACCTCCAGCCCTTTGTTCATTAGTGTGGCGGAGTCAATCGTTAGCTTGTCGCCCATTTTCCAAGTGGGGTGAGCTAAGGCATCAGCTAGAGTTGCCTGTTGCAAGCGCGAGCGTTCCCAGTCCCGAAAAGGCCCACCCGACGCCGTCAAGAGGAGGCGCTGGACATGATGCGGTGCCACTCCCTGCAGACATTGCCAAATGGCAGAGTGTTCGCTATCAATCGAGATAATGGTGGCACCGGAATCAGCAGCTGCCTGCATGATTAGCTGGCCGCCACTTACCAACGATTCCTTATTGGCCAAAGCCACCGTTGTGCCACTCCTGACCGCGTTCCAGGTTGGCACCAGCCCAGCTACACCAGATATGGCGGCCACTACGATGTCTGCATCATGCCAACGGGCAAAATGGGCAACGGCATCAGGGCCATAGGCTAACTGCGCGGGGGCTGCCGCGGCAAGCGGCTCCCCTTCTGCCAATACTGCCCAAGCAGGACGGTATTTGGCTATCTGTTCTGCCAACAAGGCACTGTTCCGGCCTGCAGCTAGGCCTACTACTTCATATCCTAAGTGGTCTGCTACCTCTAGCGTTTGCCTGCCAACGGAACCGGTGCTGCCAAGTACTGCAATTCGTTTACTCACATCATTGCCCCTTTCAGCTAGAGCACAAACATAATGAGGAAATAATAGACAAAGGGAGTCGCAAATAAGACGGAATCAATCCGGTCTAGCAACCCGCCGTGCCCTGGCAAAAAACGCCCAGAATCCTTGACAGCAAAGGCGCGCTTTAAGGCCGACTCGAACAGATCGCCCGTTTGAGCTAGTACCCCCACGATCAAACCAAAGGGCAAGGCATAGGCTAGCAACGCACCTAGTCCCAGGTCCGGCAGGAGTAGACGGAAAGCTACTGTTGCCGCTAGCGTACTACCCAATAGCCCCCCCAGCACACCCTCTACCGACTTATTGGGGGAAATGTGGGGCCAGGGTTTGCGCCGCCCATGACGAGACCCAATGAAGAACGCGAAAGAATCATAGGACCAAACAGTAACCAGTAACAGTGTAATCCAGCGCCAACCCGACGGAAGACTACCCAGCCGAGTTAAATGCACCGTAGGCAAACTGAGATAACAAAAGGAGGTTACCGCATGCGTAACTAGAGGCCAACGGGCAGTCTCATAACGCCACAGTAAGGCCGCTAGCAGAACTAAAACCGCTACTGTCAGCAGCGGCAGGAATCCTTCAGGCCAACGCCACCCTGCATAGAGCACTGGTAGTAGTAGCAAATAACCCAGCCAAAGGATCAGTGGATCGGGCTCGGCTTGGATCGATTGCAGCTCATGCCAGGCCAGGATTGCCATCAGAGACAGCAAGATCATAAAGGGCCAACCACCGGCGTAAACCGCCCATAGCACCGGTGGTATGGCTATTAAGGCGCTAACTATTCTTTGCCATAACATCATCGCTCTTCCCTTCGCGGCTCATTAGATATGTTGTCTATCCCACCAAAACGGCGGCCGCGCCGCGCGAAATCTTCTACAGCTTGTACAAGATCGCGCTTACTGAAATCTGGCCACAATTTCTGTGAGAAATATAGTTCAGCATACGCCGATTGCCAAAGCAAAAAGTTGCTCAGGCGCATTTCGTTGCCACAGCGAATCACTAGGTCGGGGTCGGGGTAGCCCCCAGTATAAAGGGCGTTAGCAACATCCGCCTCTGTTATTTTTTTTATTTCCCCAGCTTGCCACTTCTTAGCTAGACGCTCTGCGGCCATAGCTAGCTCAGCACGGGCACCATAATTAAAGGCCAAGAACACCGTCAGGGCCCGATAGTCGGTGGTTTCAGACTCCATCTGCATGATCACTTCCCGAGTTGCCGCAGGTACAGTCTCCAAATCGCCAATGATGACTACCCGCACCTGATGCTTATGCAATAGGTGTCGTTCCCGCTCATAGAATTGCCCCGGTAACCCCATCAGGTAGTCGACCTCAGCCGCAGGCCGCTTCCAGTTTTCAGTGGAAAATGCATACAACGTTAAATAACGTATGCCCAAATCTAAACAGGCCTCGATGATGTTACGCATGTTTTCAGCGCCCTGCCGATGGCCTAGCCTACGGGGTAAAGCCCGGGCCTTAGCCCAGCGGCCATTACCATCCATTACTATAGCTATATGTTCAGGCAGGTTAGCCGCAGCCCTAGAACCCATACTAGATCACCTTCCATAACAAATGGCCCCCTGGGCAAGCAGGGGGCACCCTACATTAAGATTCTAACCGTAATAAGGGTGGATAAACGACGGTGAGCACGTAGTATTCCCCCTTCCGGGTGATACGGGCCACACGGGGTAGCTCTCCTTCACACCCCTCTGCGCCGGTTACCTGCACCTGTGCTTTTAGGCCGCGGGCCTGCAAGTAGGCGGAAGCTTCTGGCAGAACGAGTCCCAACAACGTATTAGGGTTCATCTAGACTTCCAGAATCTCCTTCTCCTTGGCCTCTATAATCTCATCGATTTGCTTTACCTGTTTATCGGTTAGCTTCTGGACCTCATCTT
>CALNBW010000032.1 GCA_937874815.1 uncultured Bacillota bacterium
AGCCGCCCGCCTCTTGCACCAGATCGTGGCCAGGGCGCAGGTAAAGATGATAGGTATTACTAAGGATGATCTCGGCCCCCATGTCATCTAGATCACGGGGGGCAACCGCCTTGACCGTGGCCTGGGTGCCAACCGGCATAAACACCGGCGTATTGATAACGCCGTGCGGGGTGGTTAAGCGCCCCACACGCGCCCTTGTCTGCTTGCATTCATGCAAAACCTCAAACTCAATTGCCATGCATTTTCCTCCACAACGGTTAAATAATGAGCATTGCGTCGCCAAAACTATAGAAGCGATAACGCTCTTTAATAGCCTCTTCGTAAGCTGCCAAGACTCGTTCCCGTCCGGCTAAGGCGCTAACCAGCATAATCAAGGTCGATTTGGGCAAGTGGAAATTAGTCACTAGCCCATCTAGCACCTTAAACTGATAACCTGGGTAGATGAAGATATCTGTCCAGCCCGAACCGGCACGTACACTGCCATCTGCTTGCCCTATCGTTTCCAAGGTACGAGCTGAAGTAGTGCCAACAGCAACAATACGCCCGTCTGTCATACGCGCCTCATTGATCAGCTCTGCTGTCTGCTGCGACACTTGATAGAACTCGGCGTGCATTTTATGTTCTTCAATTGTTTCCACCTGCACCGGGCGAAAGGTTCCGAGGCCGACGTGCAGGGTGATGCGGGCAATCTTCACGCCCTGTTCGGATAAGCACTCTAGTAAATCAGGGGTGAAATGCAGGCCCGCCGTTGGCGCTGCAGCCGAACCGAGTTCCCGGGCATAAACAGTCTGGTAACGGTCCTTATCTGCTAGCTTTTCTACTATATAAGGCGGCAAAGGCATCTGCCCTAGTTTGTCTAGTATCTCCAGGAACTGCCCTTCGAACTGAAAGCGCAGAATGCGTCCTCCGGCATCAGTATTGCCAACTACTTCGGCGGTTAGTTCGCCTTGGCCAAAACTGAGTTGTGTACCAATGCGAGCACGGCGGCCGGGGCGCACCAGCACCTCCCAATCAGTCAGGTTGCGTTGCGTGAGGAGGACCACTTCAATTTCGCTTTCGCCACCTGGTTTGTGCCCAAACAAGCGGGCTGGTAATACCTTGGTATCATTTATGACTAAGCAATCACCTGGCCTAAGGTACTGGGGCAGGTCTCGAAAGTGGTGGTGCGAGATAGCTCCATTGTGGCGATCTAGCACTAACAGGCGCGATGCATCGCGCTGGGGCAAAGGCGCCTGAGCAATGAGCTCAGGCGGTAGATGAAAATCATAGTCGTTTATGTTTGTCATTCTAAGTTAATCTCCCAACTTTACGATCTCAACACCCTGTGCATAGTATTTGATAATTTCCCCATAGGTATGCCCGTTGCGGGCCATGGCATAGGCCCCATGCTGGCTGATGCCCACGCCGTGCCCAAAACCACTGCCCACAAATAGATAGCTGTTTGCTTGGGCCGCAGTCTGGCGTTGCTGCTGATTGGCACCCAGTAGATAGTAAGAAGACTGAGGTGCTAGGGTCTGCTGCCCGGCCGCAGTTACCACCTTGAGGCCGCTGGGGTTAACGGCAGTTACTTGGCCATTGGCACCGAGCACGCTCACAGCGGACATGCTGTCTGGTGTAACTGTATAGACACGGCTCTTAAGCCGCAAGTTAAGGCGTATCTGCTCTTTTTCTAAGACGGTACTTCCCGCCGAGCCGGCTATCTGGAGACGCTGCACTCGGCCCGCCGGGGTGTAAGAAAGAGGTTGCACAGACAAAACATTGCCGACGTTAATACCCATCTGCCCTAACAACTGTTTAATCTCATCTGCAGATAACCTTTCCTCCCAGTATTCGTAGCCAGAGTTGGTGGGATAGAGCTCGGGTACGCCTGTAAGGTAGGGCACTGTGCTGCCCCACACATATAAGGGATTCTCGGTATGCCCGCCAGCATCTGCGTGGAAATAGACAGGGGCCATTTGACCATTATAGGTGATTACTTGCCCGCTAGTCTCACGCACTGCCTGGCTCGAACGTGCATCCTCCCGGGAATGATCAAGAACTTGACAGCAAGTTGTAGTGCAGACATCGAATCCTGCGCCCTGATGCTTGGAACAGGTGAGAGCAAAGGTGCGCGATGCAACAGCCTGCACCTTTAGCGCTTCGGGAGGCTGGCTGGCCGACATTTCGCGGGGCACAACTCCAAGCAGATAGTCTTCTATATCTATGTAGTTAATAACCCGAAAACGACCACTCTGCTGGGTTAGTTGCAACCAACCGCGGTGCTGTCTGCCGGCTAGCCCCAACATTCTCCCATCGCTGGCACCTAAATAGATTTCTCCGGCGGGGAGAACCGCCATTACCTGGCCACCGTTTGCACAGAGTTCGCTGCGGCTAGAGTCGGGATAGACAACCGCCCAAGTATGTTCGGGATATAGGGCCGCCAGGTCACTAGCTAAGGAGTCTGCCTCGCTGGCATCGTTGGCCGCCCCTACCCAAACCTGCCAATGGGTTCCCGTCCAGGCGAGCACGGCTTGGTCTAGCATGCTGCGCAGCTCTTCGGCCGCCGCCCTATCCGAGAGGTCATTGCTGGCCACCCGATAGCAATTTGCCGTTTCGGGGCGCACTAGCCAACTGGCTTGCCCGGCTACCGCGAGCAACTCTGTCGGCCACTCTTCCCCAGGCTGTAACCAACCTAGGCGCAGACCATTGGCCCCGGTTACGGTTACCTGCGGTAGAACGGTTGAGTTATAGTATAACCCAACCCTGAGTGGGCCTGCAGCCTGAGCGTGTGCCGGCGAACCGAGCCAAACTACGACCGCTACGATAAGCAGTAATGAAGCTAAGATATGTCTTCGTCGCAAAAAAACGCACCCCTTAATTCGAGTAGTATCCGCCTACTTCGACAAAAGGGGCGCATTATCCTGCCTTTGGGCTGTATAGCTTATTAAGGATGCTTGCTTAGAGCACAGGAGCAGGCTCCAATCGTGCTTACAGCAAGCACCCTCGCAGCCCCCCTAGCCCCACAGCTGGCACTCTTTGCTTAATCGTTGCCTAGGAATCTTTAACTACAGAGATTATAGCTTCCTTACCCTGATTCTTGAGGACATCCAGTGTCGCAGGGAATATTTCTTCAACAGGAACAAAAGTATCAGCGCTGGTATCCGCCGCACTCCTTGCTAACATGGTTGCCGCCCCTGGGTCAAACTGCCCTTCGCGCAGCGCCCCCGTGATTCTTGAGGCAAAATTGATGTTCTGCGCCTCACCCGGACCGCTCCCGACTTCTTCAAGCCAGAAGTTAATCTGCTTGGCCACGGCAGCTTTTTGATTGTCATTAAGGTCATCACGCAGCACTTGTTCCGGCGTTACAGCGTCCCCAAGGGTGTCAACCGACACGTTGGCCTCTTCCAGCATCCCCTGTATGAAGGGCAGTTCCCGCGGATCTTCGGCTTTCAAAACACACTCCAACGAGACCAGCAGGTCCGCCTGATATTGCTCGCCCTCAATTATTAGGTCATGGAACTCAGCACCGGCGTCAAGTATACGGTAGTAACCAGAGTAGGCTGAGGCCATCTGTTCCGTCGCGTAATCGCTGATCTGGTCGACAAGAATATCGCTAGGGCCGGTAACAGATCGACTCTGCATCGCTGCAGGAACAGCGCAGCAGATAACAACAAACAAAAGAGCTAATAAGCGACTCGTCCGTTTCATGTTCTCCCTCCTAGTAATAATGGTCAGGTCTCTACCTATATATCCTTCGGGGGACGGAATTTGTGACAGGTGAGATGAGATTATTTTTGAGGTCACCAGATTACGCATTCAACGAAGTTGGCCATAAAGTGCAGAAACATAGGTAAAGCCAACGAATCGCTTCGCTCGCGGGCCGCTCCCATAAGCACCGAAATGATGAAGATCCCAACTAGACTACCCCACACGTTACCCGGAAAGTGAAGGATCGTAAATATCAGGCTGGCCACGAGGTTTGCCCGGGATAACTTCCCCTTGAACAGATATCCGTTATCAAGTTGCTTCAGCCAGCTGAGTAACCAACCGCGGAAGAACATCTCTTCGCCAATCGGGCTACCAACCACTGATCGGATAAATGACGCATTCGCTTCAGGCCAGCGCAAATTCACGCCAGAAACATAAGGCCGCAAATCAGGAGGGAAAAGCACAAGACCCAGAGTTCTGAATGCTAACTGAAACAGCCAGAACAGCGCAAAAAACGTACTGAACACACGCATATTAAGCTGAGGAGACAGTAAACGAATCTCGGACCATGTGCCAGTTTTTTTGCCTAATACCCAAGCTGAAACAACGTATACTATCGGGATGCCTATACAGTTATAAAGCGAGCGACCGGCCGGAGATAACCACCTAAAAGGTAGAATTAAGAGCAGATAGGCCACCACGGCTATTACCATAGCCGTGAACAGAAACTCTGGATTGAGAATGCGGCCATCATACTGGGATTCTCTCGTGTTTTCCACTGCGTTATAATCGTCTGCCAAGGGTTCCATACCCTGCCTCCTCACTAAGAAAAAATAGGATTAACATGAAAGGCGTCAAGACGCGCTTGTGTTGCCTCTTCCGGCGCTATGTCCTAGTTCGCCATCTGCACTGAATATTCCTTCATTCACAATTTCAATCCAGTGATTCATCTTTGCTGACAAGCAAGCCTTAACCCCGCAGCACTGCAAAATGCTGACTGATCTCATTATAAGAGAGGGGATATCGGGTGTCGGGCGTGAAGGACAACTAGTTACAAAAGACGAATTTAACTACTACACATAGCCTCTACGGCCTCATTATCAGCCAAACTGTAAACTCTATGCCGCTGTGCTGATCAAGAACGGTATATGCAACGTCAGCGGGTAGAATCAATGCTCTTCGGAGGTGGGATACATGACTAAAGCTAAAGACTTCCTGATATCCATTTCGCCTGAAGCGGCGGCTGAGAAAATTATTACCGCACTTGCGGCAAAAACTAAGAGCAACCTTCCCGGCATATTTGGGGTCCTGAAAGCACGCCGGGGGCCTTTATTGCTTGATGATTACAGAGTTAAATGGGCCGGAGTAACAGTGATTTCCTTAGTATTTACAAAGTTTTATTCACGCATCGGCAGTTTTGTGACGCTCATTTTAACCATAGACAATACCAGGGGTGAAACCGCTGTTCATCTGACTCCCGGTGGCCATAAGATGTTCTCTGATGATGACGACTTGGGGGCGGGCACCGCTTTCATGAAGATGGTGGAAGAAATACTAGAAGGGTACCTGCTACCCGAAGTGTAGCAGAATCACTCCCCGGTGCCACTCTGCCCTGACAGCTGCTGATTAAACCAGAGCAAATGTGGGTCACCAAGTTACACGTTTTACGAAACTGGTCATAAGGTACTCTCAGAAAGCCTTACGTCAAAAAAAGAAGCCTAGATCTTATGGCTCCAGTAGGTATGTGCGGAAACCCATACCAAGCCAATAAGCCCACCGCTACATGATCGGGCACCCCGGCAGGATATTTAAGTAGTAAACCGAATTTACCTATGTAGGGTCCGTGAAACAGACGAGGTTTGATTTATGGAGGGTTTGCGAATGAACAAGAAAATCATTGATGATATTACTGACTTCATATTTGTCTCGGACGAGCCACAGGAAGTTGATGTTGTTTTTTTACCGGGTGGTTCTTTCCCTTTTCCTGCTGAAGTGGCGGCAACACTATATAAGGGCGGTTATTCTCCGCTGTTACTGCCCTCCGGCGGAGTCAGCGTCAAGCACGGAAAATTTGGCCCTGTTAAGTCAAGGGCCGATATTTATGACCTCGATTATCAGTCGGAATGTGAATTCTATACCGATGTGCTGATCAAGAACGGTGTACCAAGAGAAGCCATACTTTGTGAGGATAAGTCGGGACACACGAAGGAGAACGCTTTCTTCTCTCGTAAGGTTACTGACGAAAACGGTCTTGTTATCAACAGGGCAATTATCTGCTGCAAATCGTTCCACGCAAGGCGTTGCCTGATGCTATACCAGCTGGCATTCCCCGACGCAGAAATATTAGTTGTGCCCGCTGATTGTTACGGAATTAGCCGTGATAACTGGTATAAGCAAGACTATGGGGTGGATAGAGTGCTGGGCGAGCTAGCCCGGTGCGGCAACCAGTTTGTGGGAGATCTGAAGGAGTTTTTGCAGATATCTTAGGTAAAGCACTGAACCGAACCGGGACAGTCCCTGTTCGGTTCAGTTTTTAGTCCAGGGCTAGTTGCTGCGCATGAGGCGAATGCCTTTGTCGGGTGCAGCTTGTTGGTCACCACAGCAGCTAGGACCACATCCGCACCCACTGTTATTCGTATTGGCCATGCCCCTTCACCCTTTCGTCCTCATTAGGTATTAAATGACAACAAGACGTTCCATGGATAGAAAAGAGCTATGATAGCGCATCTACCTAGCCGCGTTCAACAATTCCTTAATCTCATCTAGTTTAGGGACGCGTCCAGACACCCTGACCGCCCCGTCAATGATAAGGGCTGGCGTACGCATCACGCCTGCCATGGCGATTTCCGCCATGTCTGTTACGTAAATGATCTCGTCATCACGACCTAGCTCCTTGACGGCATCCTGCACCAGCTTGTAGAGCTTCTTGCAGTTGGCGCAACCTGATCCTAACACTTTTATCTGCATTTTTTCGCCTCCTACTATCAAATGAGTAACGGGGTTAGCCAGTTGAACAAGTAACCAATGATAATGATACCACCCATAACCACTGCAATAAACGTAGCCAGTAACCTTGGTTTAACAGCTTTGCTAAGCATTACTAGTGAAGGCAACGATAACGTTGTTACCGCCATCATAAAAGCCATAATTACTTTTGTAACAGTATTGGATTCTTGAATTTTA
>CALNBW010000033.1 GCA_937874815.1 uncultured Bacillota bacterium
GAAAACCCGACGATGCGCCCGCTGACTAAACATGGTATTCTTAAAGAACGTCTTGCGGCATTAGTCACGGACAGTCTACGTGCCTCAGCTTTAGAAATAGCCGGCTACAACGTGCAGATCTTAGAATTCATAGCAACCGAGCATACGGCCAAAAACCTACTGATTCGTGCTGTCCGCACGCATAACGCCAGGGACGCCCAGCGGGCCAAGCAGGAATATCTGGCATTTCGAGATGCCTGGTCGCTGAAAAACCCCTTCATTGAAACCGTATTTGGGACCTTGCTGCAAGACAACTAGCCCCAGAAGGGACAAATGGACATAGCCGGAGAATGACTTCTATGAGGAGGTTCCTATGCAATTCCGACTAAGACGAGTGTTGTGGGCCCTAGCATTATTAGCTATGCTGCTGGTAAGCTCAGGCTGCCAGCCAACGCTACCGACAGAACTACCTACTGGCACTGACCAGCTGAGCGTACATTTCATCGATGTAGGTCAAGGGGATGCTATCCTCATCCAGTTCCCCTCAGGACAAAACATGCTGATTGACGCTGGTAGTAATGCCTATGCACCTACCGTAATCAGCTATTTGCAGCAACTGGGGGTACAAAAGCTAGATTACTGTGTTGGCACCCATCCCCATGAAGATCATATTGGGGCCCTCGACGATGTGATTTCGGCTTTCCCGGTAGAGCACGTATATCTACCCAAAGTGGCCCATACCACCCGCGCTTTTGAGAATCTATTGAATGCTATCAGTGAGAAAGGCCTTAGAGTTAGGGAAGCCAAGGCAGGGGTGGCTATTGATGTGGGAGAACAGGCGTCGGCTCTTATTGTTGCTCCTAATAGTGGCGACTACCAGGATCTAAATGACTATAGCGTTGTCATAAAGGTCAGCTACGGTCAGACCACTGCTATATTTACGGGCGATGCAGACAGAATATCCGAACAAGAAATGGCGGCCAGTAGTTTTGATCTGCAGGCAGACTTACTCAAGGTGGCCCATCATGGTAGCCGAACTTCTAACGCGCAGGAACTCTTAGATAGGGCTCAGCCTGAATATGCCGTTATTTCGGTGGGCGCAGGCAATACTTATGGTCATCCCCACTCGGAAGCAGTCGAACGCCTAACCCAGCTCGGTGCCACAGTCTATCGCACAGACCTAATGGGTAATATCGTTTTTAAGAGCGATGGCGTTAGCTTTACCTATAAGCAAGAAAAAATCAATGATGCCAATCTGGAACTGACTGTTGATCGCCGCGCCGAGGTAGTGTCGATCACCAATGCTGGCCTGGGGGCAGTCGATTTGACTGGCTGGGTACTGGTGAGTGAAGTGGGCGATCAGCGCTACACCTTCCCTAACTCAACCAGGCTTCAGCCTGGAGCAAGCATCCAGGTGTTAACTGGCCCTGACGCCAAACCGGGTCCGAATAAGCTAGTATGGACTAAGAGTTATATTTGGAACAACGATTATGACCCAGCAGCCCTTTATGACGCAAAAGGCTTATTAGTAAAACGCATCGAACGTTAATCTACGCTTTTGAGGAGGCCACACTGATGCTTATTCTAGATCGTTTTGCCGGTGATATGGCTATCATTGAGTATGCAGATGGAACTTTTCAACTGCCCCGCTTACTACTACCAGCCGAGGCAAGAGCGGGCGATGTCTTGCGCTTGATAATAGAAGTGGATACTGAGGCCACCAACAAGCGGCGCGCCAAAATGGAACAATTACTTAATAGCCTATGGGAGGATGAGCCCGAGACTGAAATCTAAGCGCCGGGGCTGATAAAGGTCGTGGTCCTGCTCTCGCGCGTGTGGCCTGGTACTGCAGGTAGGTG
>CALNBW010000034.1 GCA_937874815.1 uncultured Bacillota bacterium
GCCGTGAGATTGAGTGCAGCGTCTTAGGCAATGATGAACCGATGGCATCAGTGCCCGGGGAAATTATTCCGGCTGCGGAGTTCTATGATTACCAGGCCAAGTATGTCAGTGATTCTCAGGTAATCATCCCAGCACCGTTAACACCGAAACAGGTTGCTGATGTGCAGCAATTGGCGCTCTCGGTTTATAAGGCTGTTGGTTGCACCGGCCTGGCCCGGGTGGACTTTTTTCTGCGCCATGCTGACGGACAGCTCTTGCTCAATGAGATTAACACTATGCCCGGCTTTACTCGCATTTCGGCTTATCCCAAGCTTTGGGAAGCAAGTGGTTTGGCTTACTCCCGTTTGATAGATGAGCTTGTTGTTTTGGCTCTCGCGCGTCATGCCGAAAGGTATGAGTATTAGCCGGATTGGCGCGAGAGAGCAATAGCCATGGCATTGTGCTTGGACAGCTCGCATATAGATAGATAAACGCCCTCGTCAGGTGTAGTGGGGGAGGAGGCGAGCGTCATGTTTGTGATTACTATTGGGCCTTTGGGTAAGAACTGGGGAAAGACATTAAAGCTGGCTGTCATCGGCATAGTGTTACTGCTAATCGTGATCATCGCTTGGCGGATTGTCGGAACGATGACCGAAGGGGCAGAACAGAGCGCTGCACCTAGCATCGCGGAGACGATGTCTCAATTTGGAGAAGAGGGAGCGCTTGGTTTCTGGCAGCGCTGGCTAGGCAGCCTGAAACTCTGGTTCAAGTTTGGTTTTTAGAGCGCGGACTGCATGGGGGGCTGCCTTGAAAGGGTGGCCTCAGTTTTTTTGTTACGCCTAGGCTACACGCGCGCGAGCAGGACCACGGCTTTTGCGCCTGCCTGATTTACATAACATGATGTTGTGCAGGATTTAGCTACTGTAGCGTGGAATACTAGAATAGTGAATACGGTGCCAGAGATGCACACGGATATTTGGAGGATCGCATGGAGCAGCAAATTGAAGACTATTTAGCTTACCTGAATGTAGAACGGGGGTTAGCTCAGAATACGTTGGATGCTTATGGGCGTGACTTAAGGGCCTATGCTCGTTTTCTCCAACAGCACAACGTAACCTCGTTTCGCGACACTGAGAAAGAAGCGGTACGAGCATATCTGGAGCAATTACATAATTTGGGCAGAGCGTCCTCCACAATTTCGCGCAACTTGGCAGCAATAAAGTCGTTTTATCAATACTTAGTGGACGAAGATT
>CALNBW010000035.1 GCA_937874815.1 uncultured Bacillota bacterium
ATTATCAATGCCCGTGTTCAGTAAGTCAGGGCTGCAAGTGCAACCGCTAGAGACAGAAGCAAACCTGGAAACAGCCATATGGTTCAGCCTGCCCAGCTGCCGTTTCGAGCAGACGGCGGCCCTGCTGGCGAAGCAAGACATTCCTTACAGGGCCCAGACTGGTATGAGCCGGGTTAGTCTGGTGGGGCACCACCTGTTAGGCAATCAGGCGTGGGCGGCGGCCTTCACAGCCAAGGTGAAAAGCAGCGGCTGCTCTGCCCTGCCGCTGCGGAGCAGCGAGCAGGTGTTAAGCGTCTGGGTACCGGAAGCGGTGATGCCGGCCTTAGCCAATGCCATCCATGAGCTATTGGTATGACGCTGTCCAGCGCAACAACGTATAATAAGGCAGGCCACGGATTCCGCAAAGGGGTCCGTGGCCTGTGGTGTTCTAGCTAAGAACATGCGTTAGAGGTTCTCGTTCTGCAGGGCGTCTACGATGTTCTCTTTCCTTACGTTACGGAGAGCATAGGCATTGGTGATGAATACAATCAGGAATGTGCTGAGCACCGCAATCAGGGAACTCGCCAGGGGCAAGGTGAAAGCCAGTCCCACACCTTGGATAATACTGCGATAGATCTGGTAGGTAACGGCGTACGCCAGGGGCAGACCGTAGAGTACCCCCTGCAAGGCGTACATAGCGCACTCATAGCGCATCATTTTATTGAAGCCGCGGGGCGTCATTCCCACAGATTTCAGCATGGCAAACTCGCGCCGCCGCAGCTGAATGTTGGTATAAATGGTGTTGAACACATTGGCAACGGCGATTAGGGAAATGAGCACGATGAAACCATAAGAGAAGACATTAATGATGGTCAAAGTGTTGCGATCGTTAGCAGTGGCTGCCGCTAAGTCGGTTAAAGTGCTGGTATCATAGGCTTGGGCAATCAACAGGCTCTGCATAGCTTTATAAGCTGCGCCATGATCGGTGGCCTCAAAATCCATATGCGTGGTAGCAAAGGCAGTCTGCGCCGCGAAAGCCGGCCAATGGTACTCGGGTAAGATCAGCACCAGACAATGGCCAGTCATGCTATCCAAGCCAAAAGGAGCTTGCTCCGCAAAGGCCGCAACTCGCACCGCCGTTGGTTCAGCATCCTCAGGCGATTCCAGAGTCAGCTCCGTGGCTTGCTGCTGAGCAAAAAACGAGTTCATCAGGTATTTGTCCTCGGTAGAGTTCCACCAGAGGATACGATCGTAGGCAATGGCTTGCGGCGCTCCCGGCGCAAAAAAGATGGCCGGATCCGCTTTAGCCTGCCCAGCGAATTCTCGGAAAGCCTCATCCGGTAAGAAATAGGTGAGCACAGTTGTCTGGAAATCACCATTGGGTAGCTCTTCGCCATTCTGAACCAGAAATCTAGGATCAAGCGTCTGATTGAGCAGTTGTTCAGGGATATCGGTAGTAGCCATTAACGAGGTATAGCACATGCTTTTAGTGACTCCCGGCACAGCAGCCAGCAGAGCGAAAACCTCGTCCGGGGCGGGCACCGCCTCTGTTTGGTGGCCCATGGTATAGTGAATGTCGCTCGTCGGTTGCTCAAAAACGAACCCCGTACCCGCTTTCAGATAGCCGGTGAAGGCTGTGGCACTGATGAACAGCACGATACTGAGGGTAAGCGAGACGATAGTGCTCCTATGCTTACCCCGCTGACGCTTGAAGTTCTTCCGGGCTAGAACCCCGGATAGGCCAAAGAGTTTACCCGTCAGCCGAGATGTTTTTACCTGCCCAGGGCGCACGGCAATGTCCTGCGTCTGACGAATAGCCGCAATCGGCGTAAGCTTGTTAGCACGGCGGGCCGGCAAGGCGGCAGAAATCAGAACCGTGAGCAAGGCAATGGCCGCGGCCAGACCGATCGCCACCGGAGAAATAACCAAGGTCATTGGAATGCCCGCATCCATGACAATTGCGTCGAACATATCACCCACAAAGTATAGAGTGACATGGATGCCCAATAGCCCCGCCAACAGGCCCAGGGGAATGCCGATGGCGCTCACCACCAAGGCTTCAAAATAAACCGTTCGGCGTAGCTGTGCTTTGGTGGCACCGACGGAAGCGAGCAAACCGAACTGCTTGCTGCGCTCACTGACCGAGATGGCAAAGGCGTTATAGATGAGGGATATAGATCCAAACATGATCAAGGCGATGAGAATACCCCCTAAAGAGTAGAGCACGCGCCGAAAACTATTGTGATGCGACACGCCCAAAAATAGAAGCAAAGCGCTATTGGTCTCCGTGGCATAGGCATCCAAATTGGCCTCAATAAAGGTATAGATTGCTGCAGGCTTCTGCACTTTGAAGTAACAGTCGTAATCAAAGGCCGCAGTGAAGTCGGCATCAGCCCGCGTGATGGCCGTGTAGCCGGCAGCCGAGTACGACTCAAAGGCAGGGCGTTCATAAATGCCGACAATGCGATAGCTGCGTTTTTGACGCGGTATGAACTCTTCTGGTTCGCCGTTTACAGCGGACAGATAGGAATCGTGCTGGTTAAGCCCTTGGCCATCGGCCACCCGTTGGCCCAACTCCAGTGTTACGCTGTCGCCGATCTGGTACTTGATGCCACCATTAC
>CALNBW010000036.1 GCA_937874815.1 uncultured Bacillota bacterium
GGGCGGAACGTCCTCTCAACCTAGAAATAGCCTCAGACGTCGCCGATTTGTCTGTAGGAACTAAGGTTAAGTTATATTTCAGCTCTGTCGGCCCCGCTGGTGGCCTGATCTATTTCGTGCCAGTTACGCGCCAGATCCCGCCCCAGAATGATCCCTTAGCCGCAGTCATCCTAGAATTGACTCAGGGGCCAGCCCCGGGTAGCGGTTTGCACGCCGACATACCGATGAACACGCAGTTACGTAGCATTAAGCTAGAGGGTGGCGTAGTATATGCTGACTTTTCCTCTGACTTGATTGGCTATGGAGGTGGCACTGCTGCCGAAAATGCTATGCTAGGGGCCTTGATTCTGTCCCTAACTGACATTCCCGGGGTTAGCAGCGTCAAGATCACCATCAACGGTCAAACGCCAGCATTACCAGAAGGAACAGATATTAGCCAGCCCGTAACCCGCCCCATGTTCGTTAATCCGTTCATTCTCTAGGTGCGCATGCGGCAACGCGTTGTAGGTTCATACTAGGTAGGGTAGAATGAACTGGTAAGGACAAATGGAATCACGAATAAATGCCAAACCTAGGCAGGGTCGCGTGTCTCTATGCATGCGTCTTTATGCTGACGCACGACCCTGGATATTTTCTCTTGCACTGCCTTAGGTTATGGTGGCCTATTATTTATAGACAATGGACAAGCATCGATTGATAAGGGGGTTATCACATAATGATTAGGCTAGACGGACGCAGTGCTCAGGAGTTGCGCCCTGTTCATATTGCTCGTAATTTCATTAAGCATGCCGAAGGATCAGTGCTCATTGACGTGGGAGATACGCGGGTGATCTGTACAGCCAGCGTGGAGGACCGCGTGCCACCGTTTTTGCGCAATTCCGGTAGCGGGTGGGTGACTGCTGAATATAGTATGCTGCCACGGGCGACGGCAACACGCAACATCCGCGAATCGGCTAAGGGGAGAATTGGTGGACGGACCTATGAGATACAGCGTCTAATCGGAAGATCCTTACGGTCGGTGGTTGATCTTAGCGCGGTTGGCGAGCGTACCATTTGGCTCGACTGCGATGTTATCCAGGCTGACGGCGGCACTCGCACTGCTAGCATCACTGGGGCGTTTATTGCTCTGTGCGATGCCCTTTATCTTCTAGCTGAACGCCACGAGATTCCCCACTTCCCGGTTACTGATTTTCTGGCGGCAACTAGTGTTGGTCTCACCGGTGGCACTGCCCTGCTGGACCTCAACTACCTTGAGGATACTGGCATTGATGTCGACATGAACGTGGTTATGACTGGTTCTGGGCGCCTGGTGGAAGTGCAGGGCACAGGGGAGGAAGCCACTTTCTCGCGGCAGGAATTAAACAACCTGCTGGACTTAGCGAGCCTCGGCATCAACCAGCTGATTGAGGCACAACGGGAAGCTCTGGGCCCCATTGCCGACCTAGTTGGTAAACAGGTATGCAGCAACAAATAGTTCTAGCCAGTCGCAATCCAGGGAAGATCGAGGAATTCAGGGAGCTATTAGCGCCGCTTGGGTTGACGGTAGTCTCGTTGCTAGACTTGCCTGAGATTCCTGATATCGTTGAAGACGGCGATACCTTCTATGCCAATGCCCGCATTAAGGCAGAGGCTGTGTGTCAGGCCACCGGCTTATCCACCTTGGCAGATGATTCGGGCCTGGTAGTGCATTACCTCGGTGGAGCACCAGGGGTGCATTCTGCCCGGTTCGCCCTACCCGAAGCAGGCGATGTTGCTAACAACGCAAAATTGCTCAGTGTTTTGGAGCACGTTCCCGAATATAAGCGGCAGGCCCATTTTACTGCTGTTTTGGCTTGGGCCAGGCCAGGCGGGACAACGCGTTTTACGACAGGACGCTGCTTTGGAGTAATTGCCAAACGGCCGCGGGGGGACCACGGCTTTGGCTATGATCCTCTGTTCTATATGCCAGAATTGGGAAAAACAATGGCAGAAATTGATAACGAGCTAAAAAACCAAATTAGTCACCGCGCTAAGGCGACGCAACATATGTTGTTAATGTTAAACGCTACTTATAGCGGTTGCTCAGCAAGCTAATTACGCTTGTTGCCCCAGAGTACAGTATTGTTGTATAATAGCTTGCAGATTATATTGCGCCTGTAGCTCAGCCGGATAGAGCAACGGACTTCTAATCCGTAGGTCAGGGGTTCGAATCCCTTCAGGCGCGCCATACTCATCTCGCAACGCTTTCGGCGTGTACCCTAATTTACCCTCTTGCAGGGTCCAACATCATATGCTAGAATGGTGCTTGCGCGATATGCGATTTCATGTGGTGGGTGTAGCTCAGCTGGTTAGAGCACCAGATTGTGGCTCTGGGGGCCGTGGGTTCGAATCCCATCATCCACCCCAATTGTTTATTAACGCAGGGAATCCTGCGTTTTGTACTATGCGCCCGTAGCTCAGCTGGATAGAGTTACAGACTTCGAATCTGGAGGTCGCAGGTTCGAATCCTGCCGGGCGCGCCATTCCTTATCGC
>CALNBW010000037.1 GCA_937874815.1 uncultured Bacillota bacterium
GGGCTAGGGCAGAATGCGAAGCCAGCTTAGCGTCTTGCCGCGAACAGTTACATAAATTGGTGACTACCGGCTACGAAGACGAACTGAATCGGGCTCAAGCGCTATTGCAGCAGGCGACGACTGCTCATGGTGCTGCAGTTACAAATTCGCAGCTTTGGCATGATCGGGCAGCTCGTCTGCAGAGTGAATATGATACTGAACGAGCCAAACAGCAAGAACTAGAGGCGCGTTGCCAGCAGTCGCAAGATAGACTGAGCCAGATTGAGGCCCAGCGAGAATCAGCTGAAGCAGAGGTGCAGCAGCTGACGGCTGGCACAGAAGCATTGGCAGTTGAACGCAATCAGGCCCTCGAAGCGCTAGCCGAGGTAGAGCGGGAGCAAAGACGAGTGGCGCAAGAGGCCGCAGTTGTCCGTAGCCGCTTTGGTCTACTGCGTGAGGTTGTCGATGGCTTAGAAGGGTACCAACGGGGGGTGCGGGGCCTGATCCAAGCAAAGCGGCAGGGTGTAGCCTCTTTGCAGGGTATTACCGGTGTGGTTGGCGACTTGCTGCAAGTGGACCCCAAGTTTGAAACAGCCCTAGAGGCTGCCTTAGGGGGTAGTATACAATTTTTGGTTGCAGAGACTGAGACTGACGCCCAGCAAGGTATTGAGTGGCTAAAGCAGCAGCAAATGGGGCGGGCCACCTTCTTACCCCTTAATGTTATCAAACCGCGCCAGCCTCGGGCCCTTGAGCGGGAGGTTGCCCGTCAGGCGGGTGCTATTGGTTTCGCGGCTGAGCTGGTGCAATATGATTCTCAAATAGCTAATGCGGTGGGATATTTGCTAGGGAACATCTTATTGGTGGAAACCCTGCCGCAAGCAATTGCCATTGCACGTCTGACAAGACATCAAGTGCGCATAGTTACCCTAGAGGGCGATGTGCTGATGCCAGGGGGCTCGTTGACTGGTGGTAGTCGCCAACGCCAAGGCAGTAGCTTGCTAGGGCGTTCTCAGGAACTAACACGCCTGGCCACTAGACAAGAAGCCCTGGAGCAGCAACTCGCTGGGTTGCGCACCGAGACCGAGCGTAACCAGGCCCAGGTGGAAAGAATACAAGTTGCTGCCAAACGCCAGGAGGCAGAACTAGCCGCCCGGCAGCATGCTTTGCGACAACTAGTGGCCGAAGAAGCGGCTCTTGCCCAAGGCCTGCGTGAACAGCAGAGCCGACTCACAGAGTGCCTGGCTACGAGTAAAGATATTGAGTCCCGATTGGCTGTTAGCGCTACCTCGTTGCGTCAGGCCGAGGCAGAGCTGGCCGAGGCTAGTCAAGCAGTACAAGCACAGGAACAGGCGCTGCAGGAATTGCGCAGCAAGGCTGCCGGTCACCTGCAGCAACGTCAGGACTTGGAGGCCGAGCTGCATCAGGCGGAGCTAACCCTGACTGGTTTGCGGGAGCAGGGGGCTAGCCGTGAGCGCGAGTTAGAGGTGGCCAGACAGCGACTGATCGAGGTCCGCCAGTCTCTGCAGAATATCCTGGCCGAAAAAAAACTACTGGCCGAGCAGTTGACCAGCGGAGAAGCAGCAGTGGCCACCTTGGCGCAGAAAATGTCAGCGCAGCAACAGGTTGTTTCCGAGTGCGAAGAGCGTTTAGCGCAGATTAAGGGCAGGATAGAGGCAGCAAACCGTCAGCTGCAGGCCAATCGGGAACAAGTCGGGCAAGCGCGAGCCGCACTGGATGCGAACAACAAGCTGCTCTATAACGTGGAATTACGTATATCACGATTTGAGGCTGATTGCGAGAGCATGGTCAAGCGACTGCAGCGAGACTTCTCTATAGTAGATCGTACTGAACTGCATTCTACTTTGCAGAGCCGCGCCCAAGGTGAGGCCAGGCAGGGCGAATTACAGGAGGAGCTTTTACATTTAGGGCCGGTACGGGTGGGAGCCGTGCAGGAACTGGAAAGGTTAAGCGAGCGGATTACTTTTTTGCGTAGCCAGGAGGGCGACGTGCTGGCCTCACGTCAATCGCTGGAGCAAATTATCCTAGAGATTGACCAGATCATGTCCAAACAGTTTGTGGATAGCTTTGCCCAGATACGACGCGCTTTTCTACGGATTTTTCAAGAGTTATTTGGCGGAGGTGAGGCCGAACTACGCCTGAGTGATCCAGATAACCCCCTGGAGTCGGGCATTGAGATTATGGCGCAGCCGCCGGGTAAGAACCTGCAAAACATTGATCTGCTTTCAGGTGGTGAAAAGGCCCTGACGGCCATCGCTTTGCTTTGCGCCACGTTGGAGGTTAAGCCAACACCATTTTGTTTGCTGGACGAAATTGATGCTTCGCTGGATGATGTTAATACGCGGCGCTTCATGCAGGTGATTGCCCGTTTGTCCCACGCCACGCAGTTTATTTTGATCACCCATTCTAAAGAAACGATGCTGGCGGTAGACACTCTTTATGGGGTAACCATGCAGGAGCATGGCGTCTCCCAGTTGATTACGATAGAATTGAATGACGGTGGGCTAACAAAAGGGAGCGTGGAATGAGTTTGAGTTTCTTCAATAAGTTAAAGCAAGGTTTGCAGAAAACACGGCAGGGTTTTATCGGTAAGATTGAGCAGCTAATAACCGGTCGCAAGATTGATGAAGAACTATACGAAGAGCTGGAGGAACTGTTGATTACCAGCGATGTGGGCGTGCGTACCGCTTTAGATTTGGTAGAGGGGTTGCGCGTAGAGGCCAAACAGCAAAAACTCACCGCTGGCGAGGAACTGCGGGAGCTGCTGCAGGACCAGTTGCGGCAGTTGCTGGGGGAACCCCAGCCGCTAAACATTCAGCCCGGGCGCTTAAATGTGATCATCGTGGTGGGCGTGAATGGGGTGGGCAAGACTACCACTATCGCTAAGCTGGCAAACCGCTTTAAGAACGAAGGCCGTAAAGTGATGCTGGCAGCCGGCGATACCTTTAGGGCGGCGGCGG